>QKCR01000130.1 GCA_003245575.1 Alphaproteobacteria bacterium
CAGCTGCTAAAAAACCTGCAGTTAAAAAAGCAGTGGCTAAGAAGCCAGCTGCTAAAAAACCTGCAGGTAAAAAAGCAGTAGCTAAGAAGCCAGCTGCTAAAAAAGCTGTAAAAAAAGTAGTTAAAAAAGTAGTGGCTAAGAAGCCAGCTGCTAAAAAACCTGCTGCTAAAAAACCAGCCGCTAAGAAAAAAGCTGCTGTAGCACCAGTAACCGCAGTTGTTGCACCAGTAGTAGCTGCATAATTCTTGAGGAATACCTAAAAAACCCGCCAATGGCGGGTTTTTTACATTCTAGGAGACAAAAAAAGAAAAGCGGGATTATCTCCCGCTTTTTAAATTCCTCTAAGCCGTTTTGGCATTTGCCGGAGAAAGTACCATCATCGCTTGGCGGCCTTCCATTTTTGGCTCGAAATCAACCTTTGCTGTCTCACCCAGATCACCGATCATGCGCTTAAGCAATTGCATACCGATTTCAGTGTGGGATAATTCACGACCTCTGAAACGTAAAACAACTTTAACTTTATCGCCGCCTTCAAGGAAGCGCTTGGCAGCCTTGAGCTTCACATCATAATCATGATCACCGATCATAGGACGCAACTGGATTTCTTTAACGTCAACAGTCTTTTGTTTCTTACGAGCCTCGGATGCCTTTTTTTGCTGCTCGAACTTGAATTTTCCGAAGTCCAAAATTTTACAGACGGGCGGATCAGCATTAGGAGAAATTTCAACAAGATCAAGGCCCGCCTCTTCCGCACGGCGCAAAGCCTCTCGTACCGTAACGACACCAACCATTTCACCATTTTCGTCAACAAGACGTAAACGTTCCAAACGGATATCTTCATTCACGCGGGGACCGCCAGCATCACGTGTCGGGCGGTTCTGACCAGAGTAGGGCTTCTTGATGGTTAACTCCTATATGTTAAATATCTCAAAAATTAATATAATATGGAACATTCATACTGATTTTTCATGAAAAAGCAAGTCGGATCAAAGGTCCAAAGATTTACTCGTCATAAAGATTTCGGTACTCGGAAATGTCATCCAGAGGGAAATACGGGATTGTCAAATCGGGAGGATACGCTTCTATGGTGGGAACAGACTTATTAAAAGCCTCAACATGTTCCTTTTTCTCCATCTCGTAGGTCTTGTTCTTCCCATTAACGTCAACCGCCGTCAGATACGGGGTCACAACCCCGTCTTCGACACGGAATGTACATGTCGCGATGTTAACCGAAACAGAGCCGAAGGGGTCGATTTTACGATAAATGACCCGAACAGAATCCCCGAGGTCATCCAGAGCCAGATACTTGATCTGCTCGGGGTATGGTTCGTTCAATTCGAGATATATCTTGCAAACCCCATAGTGAATGGTTGCCTGCGGCGCGTAGAACATAACCAATAGTCCCAAAAGCACAACAAATGTACCGGAAGTCCAAATCAGAACCTTTCTTGATTTCTTGTTCTGTTTGGCTGGTTTTGCAGATTGGTCAAAGCTCTTTTTAACAGCCATGACTATTCACCTCCGCCTTCACCCTCGGACTCACTCTCAGACATGGCCTTACGTGTCTGTGAAGCAGATAGCTCTTCAACAATCTCTTCAATAACAGCAGACAAGGCAGCTGCCTTAGTATCACCACCATCTTGCGATTTCATGATAATACGACGTTTGATTTCATTCCGCGCACTTCCACTCGGGAATGCTGCCGCCAAGATTTGACGAGCACGACCGGCACCATACTTGGAATAAAGTTGATTACGAACCAGAACATCTTCAACAGATGTCGCAAAAGCCCACAACTCGATTGGTCCGAGTGTATTGATCAAATGCTGCTCATAACGACCTTCATTTGTCCCCAGAATAAGCAATGCTGGCGCACCACCTGCGCGAGGGCCCGTCAATTTATAACGAATGATACTCCGCGCGGTTGCAGACAATCCGAAACGGTCACGAATATTATCAACGGCCTTATCAGACACCGCAGTACCCAAAACCCAGACACCTGTCGCCAAATCGACCATATCGTCGTCAAAGTCATCGAGAAGCTGTGATGCCAGAACAATCTGCACCCCACGCTTACGACCTTCACGAACATCACGAATAACCTGTGAGCGAACAGATAAAGACGAACTCGTTCTGTGAAACTCGTCATAACACAAACGTTTCGGAGTCTCAGCCAAATCCTGCAATTTCGTTTCATGATAAAAACGATATTTTTCAGGAATAAACTGCAAGGACTCAGGTCCAACCCACCAACTACGAACCAATGCATGACGTGCCAGCATGTACATGATAGATGTCTGACGATCAGCTGTATCATCCCCTTGCGGAGAAACATCCATCAAGTCAAGAGAACAAACACGTGCGCCTGAAATCTCGAACTGCGTCACTGAGGACAAAATCGGATATTCACGAATAGCTGAAGTAATCATACGTTCAAACGCATTGATAACGGACTCGGTACTGAAACCGACAGATGTCTCTTCCAGCAGAGTTCTAATCTGAGGACGGCGAGAAGCCGTAATTGCATCCCCCAAAGTCGGGACTGCATAACGCTGAGCAACAGCAGCCTCTTCCACAAGACCAATCTCGAATAACCTATCAACAACATCCCACCAGTATGGATCAGTCGGCAGATGAATATTGTGTTTCTGGATCAACTCATCAACATCAGCATCCAAACGCGGCAGATATGGGCGCGGTTCAGCGTTCGCAGATGTATCATCACGCCAGCGGAACATCTCATCAACAACAAGACCTGCAAGCTGTTGAATACCGTCATACGGCTTTTCATGCCCCGGAGGGGTGGACAAAAGAACCAACAACTCGACCAGATAACTGCGCTCATCCATCAAAGGCTGGCGACAGCCCAATTGAGTATCGAACGGGTTAATCGCAAACTGCCTGGACATCTGCAGGCGATAATATGCCGCCTCTGTCTGGCGTGTTACCGGTAGAGCCTCTTTAACCAAGGACACTAGCCCCGAAGAAGAAGGCCCAATATCAATAATAGCGACAAACGGCAGCTTACTAAGACCAGGGGACAAAATAGTTCCAAGGTTCAGCGTGTTCATCAAAACAGATTTACCGGCACCAGGCTGCGCGAAGATCAAATCAAACCAAGTTGTGGTCAGGTTTGTACCTGTCTGATACGGCCATGATTTCCCGTCGGGTGTACGTAATATAATAGCCCCATGAGAGAACGGAGATGACGGACGTTGCCATGGCACAAGCTTCATAACCTCGCGCATCGGGGCAACAGCTGTCGGTGCAGTTCCTGCACAGTGAATACCCATAGCAGAGGACATGATACAATCAAGAGGATCTCCCGAAACATCGCTCACCTGCGCATAGCCCCAACTCTCAATGGACTGCATCAGGATCGACAAGCGGTCAAGAATAAGGTTCGGTGATGATTTTGGAGCCCATGTCGCAAATGATACACGAAACTTAACGACCGGCTCGCTACGCGCCAAGACTTGCAAACCTTCAAGAGAATATTTGATCTGCTTGTTCAAAGAGTTTGTAACACTCATCAACGTGGCAACAAAGGAACGGAACTGGGACGATTCAGCACCACCACCCTCAATCAGGAATGAAATACGGAACGGGACTTTTGCATCATATAGGCGGTTCAACAAAGCAGGAAACGGTGTTGCTTCCATAGGGCCCAAGGTCATATCTGCACCGGCCCAATTCAGGTCATCAATCTGTACAACAGGTCCGCCTGTCAAACGGGCATCCCCGACAGCAATCTGGGTGCGGAGCGGCGGCCAGATAATATCGGACAAATCAATTCTTGATGTCGGAGCACGTGGTGTAATCGGATCACCTGGCAGACAAGCACGCCAGTTTTGGTGGGCTTTACTTGGAAACATATTATTACGGATTGCACGTAATGCATCATGGACTTCCAACAACTCCGCACGAATACCAAGTTCGTTTAGAGCCTGTTCAATAGCAGTCACATAACTTTTGTGACGTGTCCGAAGAGCTTCAACGGCAGCCATAGGGTTTTGTCCATAAGGTGCATTAACCCAATTCTTCATCTGTTTTTGCTTATCTTCGCGGGAGCGCTGCATTTCGGCTTTACTCATAACGCCGCCGCGTGTCCAAAGAACGAAATAGCATTCTTCATAGCTCAGAATATTGGACAAGTTCTTCACGCGCTCATCCAGCAAATCCTCGACCTCGATTCCGATATTCTGGGCAGTAATATTTGATGCTTCCATCTGATCTGCCAAATGCGGACGAATACGGTTTGGATCACGTGTAAAATAAATTTGCATCGCGTGTCCCTGACGATCAAACTTGGAACCAAGCTTCACAGTCGCCGCATCAACAAGGAAGTTATATTCCTCTTCACCGATAATCTGGCGTGAGCCATCTACCTTAAAATAGCTAACAAGGGAGCCGTCACTAGAGGCCAACGTATACTCGTTCTCGGCCGTTTCAATACGGATAAAACTCTCGATGGATTGTCGGAGAGCGATTTGGAATGGGGCTAGGATTTTCTCAATTAAATTCATAAGGGAATCACACGGTTAGACTTCGCAACAGTGTACCCAGAAAATAGCCCGAAGAAAATATAGAAATCGACAAACCAGACTATGAAAGTCCTATTTTAAGACCGGAACGCAAACCTAACCAGCTTGCTTCATAGCATCCTTGTAGAGGTTAAGCCACAATGTCGGCGCTCTATTTCCAAAAGGCCCCTCTTTTGAACGCCAATACGCCAGAATTTGAGGAAATTGGTTAAATTCCAGATCGGCCTCACGGATCAGACGGCGATCCAAGGGCATCAACCTAACCCCTTCCAGACGCTCATCGCGATCTGCATAAAAGCGCGACGTCAAAAAGTCTTTCAGAACAGTTGCCAGAACATAAGGATCATCGGTATTGATCCGGTTTCTGGCTTCTTCTCTGCGGGCCATAAGAGCGTCTAGTGTTGCGCGGGCGGCCTCAGCCATAGGCCCTTGAGAAATACGGGCTACGTACACAGCGCGCATAATATGGTGCAAATCTGTTTGGGAAATTTCAGGTAACCAAATCAGAACGCCGGAACGCATGGTACTGGTCTGCTCCATATTGAAACATTGGTGACAAAAAATACAAGTCGTTACCATATTATCCATAGATAGATTCTGGACATTCTGATCCAGAAAATGAACTTCTTGATATTTTTTGGCCTGAAATCCGCAACACTGACAGACATGGTCATCGCGCTCGAAGACAGCTTTTTTGATTTCAGGGGTCAAAACTTTGGGAGCGTTGGAAGAAAGCTTCACACGCTGGGGTTTCCCGTTCGGGCGGGAAATACCGAGAACCAAAGGCACATTATACATGACATTCCCTCAAACAGGTTTGTGGCACAGAAATCTCAACTACCATAACCGATCAAAATAAGAAACAAAAGACTGCTATCGAGGATAAATAATGGCTTAAAATAAAGAAGGCCCCGTTTCCGGGGCCTAAATTCTATATATAGCTCGAAAGCTAGATTATTTAGCCAATGTTGCAGCTGTAGCGATTTTGCTAACTTCTGCTGCTTCGGTTCTTGTACCGGTACCGATCAAAGTCTGCATGGACTCTGTGATGATAGGGATCATGAAGAGACCACCACCAACTGCCAAACGGATCGCACCGTCTTTCAGGTGTGTTTGGGTTGGATTTTCAACGTGATCCTTGATTTTCAAAATACCAAGAACAGAGAACAACATGCCCATCATGTAAGAAATAGCAGACAAGAAACCTGGAAGGGTATCAATACCGCCGATGATGTTGTTAGCAATGTCGTTGAACTTCTGGGTTGGACCAGCGGCATTTGCAGATGAACTCAAAAGAGTCCCCATTACGAAAGCGGCACCAGTCATTGCACTAAGTTTGTTCAGTTTGTGTTTCAGCATAGTTTCCTCCTCTAATGCTAATTACGACCTATACTTATGTTATAACAATTCTGTACAAAAGAACAGAAAAATTAGGTAAAAATTTGGTTAATTGGTTCTTTTTGACCTTAAGAATTGCACTAACCAAACACGCACGGTACCAACGTACGCTAAACCTCCCTTTAGCTGAATAGAACACCGTAACTATCGAGACCCAGGGTGTATTGGACCGCGTTCATAAACGGACCCAGGTTCACCGCAAGAGCACCCCCGAAGATATGGGTTATTGCAGCCATCAAAGAGGCTTGTCCTTTTCCTTCCGCGACATCGCGCAAGATAAAGAATCCACGAATAAAGCTGATCCATCCGACAAGCATCATAAAGAGCAGGATCGAGCTGATCACAGCGAGTACATGGTCATCAACGGCACCGCCATCAATAGGAACCATCAGAACTGCGCTGGTCTCCATTGTATTCATTTCAAAGAGGGATCCGGTAAACGCCCCCATCAAATCATTCAACGTGAACAAAACACCTGCCAAAACAAAGGTCATGATTGTCCCAAGGCCGGTAGGGCCGGACGGTCCATCCTGAGCAGTTTTAAGCAACCGGCTAATCCCGATAACAGTCAGAACCATACCTGCCAGATAACCAAAAGCACCAAACAACGCGCCCATCGGTTTGAAGATATCGACCATCAAAACGACCATCATCGCATCAAGACCGAAACCTGAGGCCTTACCGGAAACACCTGTTCCCATACCGCCAAATGTCGCGCCACCTGTAATCATGGTTTCTGTAGCTTCGGTAATAGTTGGCAGCATAAATAACGCCCCCCCTGCAACAAAGCGTTTCAAAGAAGCTGAAATCGGATGCTGGGACGGAGATTCAACGTGATCTTTAAGTTTAATCAGCGCAGTAACGGCCATAATCATACCCATCATGTAGGCAACGCCGGAAACCATACCACCAAGGCTGTCAGAAGAGTTAATAACGTTACAGATAACGTCCCCGACAGTCCCGCCACCGGAGTTTACCATACCGCCACAACCGAGCGAGCCGCTAAGCCATGAGAAAAAGCCGGAAACTGCCCCGTTAATGAAGGAGCTAACACCGGCAAAGAACCCGGCAATTGCCGTTGAAACACTAGATATAACGGAACCGATCAGACCAGTCACGACACTAGCCGCAGATGATAAAATACCGCTAATCCAGGAACTAAATCCACTTAATCCGCTTGCATGTGCCGTCGACGGCATCATAGCCAACCCGCCGAATAGGGCAGGAATCACAAATTTGCGGGATAACGCATTGTTAAACATAGGAAATAATTTCTTCATGTACACACCCCGACCGTTATAAGCACGGTTCTATATTCCTCATTGAACCACAAAAACGACAAAAATACAAGAATTTGCACCTTGCCGAACCTGCAGAACCCCACCCTACGAGCCTACTAGGAAAAAATTATAATCAGGTTAATAAAAAGACCCCCTGATAAAGAATCAGAGGGCCTTTGGAAATTTTTGACAATGCTTTTACTCGGTAACTCGTCCGCTTGTACCAACAACAGCCCATCCATACTGGCCTTGCTCAATAGAGAGAATAGTTCCTAAGCCTGGAACTTTATCACCAACAGCAACTGTCCGAATATCACTCTGGCCCTCACGAGAAAGAAGAGCTCTTGATTTTTGAGCACTTTTAAGGACCCAAACAGGAACCTTCCCGGTTTTAGAAGACTGTACAGCCATAGATTCTTGTGGCTCAGAGGAACCTCTCGGCATAGATTTTGGAGAAGAGGCAGACACCGGGGCAATTCCTCTCTCGGAAGAACGCGCCAACTTGGCCTCCAAATCAGAAACTTGCTGCTTCAGATCAGAAATTTGGCTCACATAGTCAGAACGCTGCTCCTCTTGCTTTTCAACAGTTGCTTGAAGCTCTGCAATTTGATCAACAGCCTTACGCATCTCAGCTTTCATAAGATTATCACCTGTAGAGGCCTCTGAAGAGACAACAGGTGTATCAGCCTGCGCCACAGGGATCGGCTCCACTTGAGGTGCAACAGAAGGAACATCAGGCTCGGCCTGAACAGATAAAGGCACTACATCCCCAACCTGTGTTGTCGGCTCAGCTGCTTGATCCAATGCAACAACTTCGGCTGTTTGCTTATCAGTCCGTTTAATCATATCAACGGATGGGAAATCATTTGGTCTCTGGTCATCTGTTCCTTCAGCCGCCATATCTGTCGGAGCTGGAGCTTCCATTGTAGGAGCGGCCATGTCCGGAACAGTCATAAGACCGCCACCAATCTCGGGTAGGGAAGGAGGGGTTGCGTCTGTGACGGCTTGACCTTCCGGTGCAGCTATATCTGTATCCGGTGTCAGAGGAACAAAACTACCTTCTGTCGGAGCTGGAGTTGAAGTCTCTGCGACTGCTCCCGCATCTCCGGTAAGAGCTGGCACAGGCATTTGAGCAGAATCATCGACTGCTGCGCTCTGGCTTTGCTCGACATCAGTTGTCGGAGCCTCAGCAGAGACATCACCCACAGCTGGCATCTCTGTATCCGCAACTTCAGTTCCTGTAACTTCTTCATCACTGCCCATTTGAGAAACGGCAAAGGCACCACCGCCAAGGACAACAATCCCGATGATAAGATAGGTCAGAAAAGAACTCTTTTTCTTTTGTGGAGCAGGCTGCTGATAGTCGCCATCAACATCATCATCCATCTCATCCCAGTCTCCGTCATCAACCGAAGTACCGGCATCATCAAACTCATCAAAATATTCTGAATCGTTTGAATCGAAATCGTCCTCATATTGATCCTGTAGATCTTTATCGGCCATTTATAGTCTCCTGAATTATTGGGCTACGCCGTTAGTATACGTAACCTGAGCCCCTGGAATGCTAGCCTGATAGCCATTTCCTTGTTGTTGGATTTGAACCTGCCCTTGCAATCCTTGCTGAAGCATCTGCATCGGATTACCGTTTGCGTCAACCGGATAATAGTAAGGATTTTGCTGAGGTTGACCATAAGGATATTGTGTCTGTCCCTGCTGGGCACCGGCGGTCACACCGTAAGCAGCAGCCTCAACCGCCTTGTCAGTCACAGATGTTGTAAACAACAAGCCCATAGGGGTACCGGCCTTAACACGAACCAGAATTTCAACATCTGACTCTTCGTCAAGAATTTCACCAACCTTATTAGCCGCTTCGGAAGCTGCCGTCGCAAGCTCTTGCTTGGTATCCAAATCATTGCTTTCCTGAGAAACAGTTGTATCGCCATTAACTGTAACGGATGTTGTTCCGTTATCAGCAATCGCCTGCCCCATACCTTCGATGAAGCTGACAGCAGCAGGAAGAACAACTCGTTGGAAATAACGGTGATCGACATCTGTCGCCATAGCACCCAAAGTCGAATCAGGATCAACTGCTATCGCCGAGATAGGAACACTGTAACCATCTTTGGTAACAAGCGTTGTGAACTCCATAACAAGATATTCATCTTCGCGCTTGAAGCTACCGATAACTTTTGAACCATTAAATGGGCCTGAAACAAGCATCGCAACAATTGGTCCAGGAACATCAGAGTTAGCTTCCATTAGAAGCTGGGCGTACTCAACTTCACCCGCAGGCAATAGAATTTTCTGAGGCTCAAGCGGAGTCGTATTTGCAGTCTGTCCTTGACCCGATCCGGCAAGAGTAAGATTTCCTGCTCCAGCAGCCCCGCCAGTAGCACCACCTTGTGGATACTGGATATCGGTGATGACTTTCATATTTTGCATACCTTGGATGCCGCGTTCACCCATAATATTGCTAACCTGATTCAGCATAGCATCACGCAACCCGGCAACACGCTCATCACGTTGAGGATCTGTCTGACCTTGGGCAACAAACTGTTCTTGTTCACGCTGCAAACGCAGACGCTCTTCTTGCAATCTCTTCCAACGAACGAGAGGGTCTTCTGCAACAGCCTCTCCCTCAGGAACGCCAAGCATTACTTTCGGGGGATCAATTGGAGTAGGAATAGCACTGGTTCCAGTTTTCAGAGCTTCATCCAGAACTTGCTGGTTATGCTCCTCAACAGCGTTCCGCATCATTGGGGTTAGCTCTTCCTTACCGGGAGTTTGTTTCAAATCACTTGCGCCTGAGTCAACCTTTGAACCCGGCAAATCTTTTTCGTCGCCGCCGAACAGGGCAATTGCCCCGACAACAACCAGAACAAGGACACCCACCAGCGCAATTTTCAACACCGGAGAACCGGATATAGCACTACCGACCGATACTTTCTCGGCACCGGTATCAAATTCGTCGAAATCACCCCCCTGATCGAAATCAGGCTCGAAATCTTGATTATCCATGTCGTTATTGGCCATTTGTTAGCTCCGTAGATGACAAGTACGCGCGTACCATTTTACCTTTATCAGAAAGCAGGATGACAGGAGTAGACTCCAATGCGTAAACATGCATGCCATCAGCAGATTGAACAGATTTGCTCCAGGCAGGAGACAAAAGCGTATAAGGTGTGCGGACATACATCTGCCCATCCTTAATATAAGCGGACGTACGACCATCAACGCCTTCAACGGACATTTTAGTCATGCCCGCAGATGATGGAGTGCCTATCAAAACTTTGGTCAAAGCATCATCACCGGCTTTAATAGAAACAGGAGTGACAACCGGCGGAAGGACACCATTCGGTCCGACCTCGGGAATTTGCACATCCAAACGGACATGAACGGTTTTTCTTTCGGTCTTAAGCGTAAAGATAACTGGAGGATTCAAACCAAGCAGACGCATCGACACATTGCCCTGAGCAAAGTGGCTATTCGGCGTAATGCGAACCATATGACTTCCGGACTCAGGTTGCTCAACCGTAAAATCGCCAGCCCAAGTCATATCCTGAATTGGCCAAGGCTGTCCTGTGACATCCACAATGCTCAATGTAGTAACATTACCAACCGCTGTTTTAACCAGAACAGGTTTTGCGCCCGGCTCAAGGGAGGCCTGAACAAAAGTGGACTCTGGTTCCGGATCTGTATAGATAGGGGTTTCAACTGCTTGGGACGTTTGGTCGTAAAGCTCGAGTATACGACGAATCTCGGAGGGCTTTAACGGCATCAACGTATCGACCGCGCCACGAAAAGCCTCACCACGCTCTTCTTTAACTGTATCTTCTTGGGTTTTTTGAGGTTCAGCCACAGGCATCTGCATTCCCACCTGGGAATCAGCACCTGAATTTGACTCATCCGCAACACCCAATACATCGGAAAGACTAGGCGGATCGCCTGCTGGAGCATCAGGAGGAGAAATCGGCTGGCTCGCCGCTTGCAACATGGAAGGCGGGATTGCCTGTTGCAGTTGTACTGAAGAATCTTGCGCCCAAACTGGGAAAGCGCTCAATGCAACACAGGAAATAACCCCTGCGCGCAGAGAATTCAAAAAAACAAATTTACGTTCCATAAACACCCCGACATTAAGTCACCCGAGAGAACTCCCAATACCCGAGAAAAGAGAATCTTCTCCCAGCACGAAGTCCATAATACAGTTGTAAAATAGAATATCCAGCTTTATCAGAGCTGTCACCATCGAAAAATTTAAAAAACCTTCCCGAGACCCGAAAAGGATTACTGAGAAATCCAACGCTCGATACCGACACCACTGGCCCCATCAGCCTGCTGAAGCTGCACCAATGTCATCGTAATAAGCATCCATTCTGAACTAATTGCGGCCTGCGCTTGATATGTTATGACCAATGGAACTTGAACCTGCCATTCATATCGCCCTTTATTCAAGCCTTGAGCTACCAAAATAGCAGGCCCTGCTGGAGCTGCGATAATATACTGCTGATTTTCCTCAACATTCGTAAGAATCCTGGAACGCTCCATCCCCTTATAGAAACTTTCCCAGCCGATAGGAGTAAAATTTCGGGAAGATTCCTGAAAACGTCGGCGATAATCGTTAAACCCAAATGTCATAACTTCAGTAGCAGCTTGAGAGCTCCAAGAAACCAGAGCCTTCACACTCAAGTTCGGCTCTTTTAGCGCATCCATCTGGATCAGCTCGCCATCTGTTGATTGGATATAATACAAATCCTCAGGGCGATGCATCTGGATAACGGCAAACAGCAGAAAGACCAAAAGCAAAACAATCATGGCCTCGCTTACTGCGATCCGCAAAATTGTTTTGTAACTGCTTTGATAGAAATGCATCCGCCCCATGCCGGATTGAATTTGGGTACGAATTCCCGCCTCTTTGGCCAATGAGGATGCATCAACAGATGTGGGTGTATCAGCAGAATCTCCTGATTGTGCCGAATTAGCCTGATCTTCAGATGTACCGAGAAAACTGCTCATACTCTTATTCGCACGCCCTCTATAAAATTATTGTGCCAACCACTGCTCGATCGCAACCCCATTAGGGCTTTCAAGCTTAGGAACACGGACAATAACTAACTTCACATTCAACTTATCTGAACGTACAGCAGAACCTGACTGATAGGTAATATCAAGAGGAACATCCACCTCCCACTGATAAACCCCGTACGCATTCAATCCCTGATCCACAAGAATAGGCGCACTGGACGGCGTAGCTGTTACAACCTGCTGGTTATCCTCAACCATTTCGATAATACGAGAGCGCTCCAGAGCCTTGGAGAAACTTCCCCATCCTGTTCTGGTGAAATTACGAGAAGAATCCTGCAATCGGCGCTTATAATCGTTAAATCCGAACGTCATCACCTCTGTGGCGGCCTGCGCACTCCATGACATCAAGGCTGGAACACTCAAGTTGGGGTCACTCAAAGCGGTTGTAGGGATAAGACGGCCATCTTCGGTAGTAGCAAAATAGCGGTTTTCAGGTTGGTGAACTTCGATAATAAAATACATAGCACCAATCAGAGCCAAAATAATAAAAGCCTCGATCACAGCGATACGGAGAATACTGCGATAACCGTCGCGATAAAATTCATTCCGGATAATAACCGACCCAACGCTCTTCAGAAGTTCAACCTCATTCATCTCGTCCTGGGTCATAGTGGCATTGGGTTTACCGGCAGGTCTTGCCTGAGCAGAAGCCTCCGGACGCTTGGCCCCTTGAGGTCTTTGACCGGATGCGCCGGTTGGTCTGATGTTCCGAGGATTTGAAGATTTTGGAGGTGGGGTTGTCATTATCTTTAGAAATCCGCCGCTTGAATTGAAATGGGGTACTCGAGTAGAAAACGATGACTATCGCACGGAAACGACATCAACGATCGAAACAAATTATCAAAACGGCACGCATTTGTAAAACGGTGAATAAGAACAGCCATCACAGTTAACAGTTTAGACGCCTAATCCTGCATTAATGTACGAACAAAATCAGGCAAATCGGTCAAACGGCGTCTTTTACAACGTTCCGCTTCCAAAATAGCTCTAGCCTGCAGAATTGAACGCTCCAAATCATTATTGACAATAATATAGTCATATTCCGAGTAATGCGAGATTTCATCAGAGGCCTTTTTCATACGCTCACGAATGACGTCTTCTTCATCCTGTTGACGTGCACGCAACCTGCGTTCCAGCTCATTCTGGGAGGGAGGCAAAATAAAGACGGTCACAAGATCATTAACCAGCTTTTGTTTAAGTTGCTGAGTGCCCTGCCAGTCAATATCGAAAATAATATCCTGACTATTTGCCAGCGCTTCCTCAACCTGCGCCAAGGGTGTTCCATAATAATTGTTAAAGACCTTGGCGTGCTCCAAAAGCTGATGATTCTCGACCATCCCGTCAAATTGTTCTTTCGTGATGAAATGATAATCTTTTCCATCAACCTCACCAGGGCGCGGCTGACGTGTTGTTACGGAAACAGAAATACTAAGTTGAGGGTCCCGCTCCAAAAGAGAGCGCGTAATCGTTGTCTTCCCCGCACCGGAGGGAGAAGAGAGAATAAAAAGCAATCCACGACGTCTGACTGGTAGTATCATGTCCGCATTCTACATATTTCAAGTGATCCCACAATGGGCGATTCAATTTTTTCAGTCTAGCTTGTGGAAATAAATAACTACTTAACAAGAACATCGACGCTCGGAAAAACAGCTCCGGAACGCAAGCAAGGTAGAGTTTGATATGAATATTCTCATTACAGGGGCCTCTAGTGGAATTGGTGAAGCCCTGGCGGAACATTATGCGACAGAAAACTCCAAAATTTTTATATCCGGAAGAAACGAAGACCGTCTTGAGCAAGTAGCCAAGAAATGCCGAGAACGTGGCGGCAACTGTGAATACAGAGTCCTTGATGTAAAAGACAAACTGGCCATGACCGACTGGATAGAAGAATGCGATGCGGAAGCTCCTCTCGATCTTGTCGTCGCTAATGCCGGCATTTCAGGGGGAACTTCATTCGTGAATGACGGCTCTCCGCTTAATCTGGAAACTGACAGAGAAATTTTTGAAACAAATATTACAGGTGTCCTGAATACGGTACACCCTGCAATCGAAAAAATGAGCACAAGACAAAAAGGGCACATCGCTATTATTAGCTCCATCGCATCTTATACAGCTCTACCCGGGGCGGCTTCTTATTCCGCATCTAAAGCAGCGGTCAGATATTACGGTGAAGCATTGGCTATCAAGCTTAAACCACTTGGTATTTCTGTCTCGGTCATCTGTCCCGGATTCATTGAAAGCAGGATCACAGCAGCAAATAAATTTCCCATGCCATTTTTAATGAGCGCACCTAAGGCGGCAAAAATAATTGCAAAAGGTCTCGCTGCAAAAAAACAGAAAATAGAGTTTCCTTTACCAATGGTTGCAGCAATCAAATGCGCAAGCCTGATACCTTATTGCCTGAAACGCGACATTTTCTCGCACCTTCCTGAGAAACATTCTCACTGAATTTCCTTGCGTTACTGTCCGTTTCAACGCACCATATAGTACAATTGGAAATTGTTATACGACATTAAAATGTTCGGGTATTTAGCATGCGTGCAGAAGTAGAGTGTAGTAAAGTCAATACAAAACGGGCAGCTTCCCTTTTAAAGGCGCTTTCGAATGAAAAACGTCTTTTGGTCGTTTGCAAACTTTTAAAGCAAGAGCTGTGCGTCAACGAATTAGAAAAAATTTCTAATCTCTCCCAGTCAGCACTCTCACAACATTTGGCAAAACTCAGAAGCTCCGGCGTCGTAGAAACAAGACGAAATGCCCAAACGATATACTACTCCGTGAAGGAGCCGATCGTACACCAGCTTCTGGAGTGTTTAGGAACACTCTTTCACGAGGAAGAGAATTCCGCTCACACAGAGAGCGTGATCAACACACCTTTAAAAAATAGCCTGACCTAATTAACAGGCAGCCTTTTCTGATCTTAAAGTAAAAAATGTTTCAAGAACATCTGCAGCAGAAAGCGCAGATAAATCATCTGCTTCGAGTGCCTTGACGGCAGGCCCTTGTGGGCCGTGCTTTTTGATCGTGCTTTTCTTCGTGCAGAATAGAACAATCGAGGGAACTCCTGTAACACTCATAATATGCATCGGGCCTGTATCATTCCCGATTGCACCTGCTGCACCCCGAGCCAAAGCAGGGAGATCAAACAATCCGGTTTTTCCAGTTAAATCAACAACCCCTTCATAACCGCGAGCAATTGCCTGATTAACTTCGGCCTCTGCGGCTGTTCCGATCAGTACAGGCTGGTATCCGTTCCGAATTAGTTTTGAAGCCAATGTTCGAAAATGTTCAATCGGCCATCTCTTTTCAGGATGTTGGGGGGATGATCCTGCCACCAAAATCACATAAGGTGCATGAAGACCATAAGTCGTAATATCACTCTTCATCCACTCAAGAGGATCAAGCTTTACATCCGTAATGCCTGCCAACGCCAAAGTTTGAACATGCCCGTAAAACGCATGCCCTGTTGACCGATCAGGAGAAGCATTTCTGTGGGATGCTCCTTTAGCAGCACCAACCCACTCAGGGCGAGGGGAAAATAATTTCAAGTAAAGTGAGGTTCTATCGTTATTCTGGAGATCATAAACACGTGAAAAATCCCCTTCATTAAACCACCTGCGTAACGACAGCCATTTTATAAATTGCAAAGCTTTGGGACGTTCATCAACACGAATGTCATTAAAATACTTGCTAGCCTCTGCCATTTTCACGAATGGCTTCGTCGTTAAAAGAGTAATATGATCTTCAGGATGTGCACGGCGTATCGCAGCCATTGCACCAAATGAATAGATAAAATCTCCCAGAGCGCCAAGCTTGATCACAAGAATATTAGACATCCTGCGCCCGCTCCATCAACTCGTCATAGACCAACAATGTTGCGTGCGTCATCTGCTCTTTAGTGAAATGACTTCGCGCATGATGCATCGCTGAAAGGGCAAGATTGTTACGCTCATCTTTTGTCAAGGACAGAGCAAATTCAATTCCCTTTGCCAACATGTCAGGATCATTCGGTGGAACAAGCCATCCTGTTTGACCGGGTACAACGGTCTCTTTTGACCCGCCAATATCCGTCGCAATAACAGGTCGCCCCATGGCTTGAGCCTCAACAGCAACTCGTCCAAATCCTTCAGGCTCGGTAGATGCAGACACAACGACATCAGCCAGCATATAAGCCACATTCATCTCATCACAATGGCCAATTATTCGCACCCGATCCTCAAGCTCATGCGCATGAATAAGGTCTTCCAGATCAATGCGGTAATCCACACGTCCCTGATCATCTCCTAAAAGAACACAATACACATCCTTGCGTTTGAGCTTGGCCATTGCCTCAATCATCACCAGCTGCCCTTTCCACCGCGTTAAACGACCGGGTAACAACACAACAGTAGAGACTTCGGGAATACGCCACTCCTGACTCATCTTGAGCATTCGATCGGCACGCACTCCGTTAGGATCAAACTTTTCCATAGGGATACCGCGAGGAATAACGCGAATCTTGTTAATTGGAACCTGGTATTCATTGACCAAGTAATGTGCCACAAATTCGGAATTTGCGATCACCAACTCCCCTTTAGAAATTGAAGAGTTATATTTTCGCTTTAAGTCGCTATGCACATTAAAAGGGGCATGACACGTCGTCAGGAATTTTGCCGTATTGCCCTGACAAGCCCAAAAACTGCTCCAAGCCGGAGCACGAGAACGGGCATGAACAATATCGATCTTATATTTCTTAATCAGTCGGCGGAGACGCTGCGCATTCATCCACATGGTAATCGGATTTTTTGAATGCACAGGCATTTGAACAAAAACACCGCCCAAACGTTGAATTTCCGCAACGCGCGGCCCCCCGTTTGACACAATAATCGCACGGTGTCCCGCTGCCACCAAAGCAGCCGTCATATCCACAGTCGTTTGCTCAGCGCCACCTGCTCCCAAATTGGGAATAACCTGCATGACAGTCAGGGATTTTTGCCTGTCCGCACGGGGGCGTTTTCCTTTTTGCTTTTGTGTCGGTGCTGATTGCGCCACGAAAATTGTCCTCTTGAAATTATCAGTAGAGGTTTATAGCATCTCTCCCCATGGAGACAAACCCCCAAACCACGATAGAATCGCAGCCTTCCCCCTCAAAAATCAAGTCCCCCGAAGGGCTTGAGTTAGCTTACCGCTATCTGGAAGGCGGAAAGAACCATCCCACCTTAGTGTTTTTACCGGGGTACCGCTCTGATATGGATGGGTCAAAAGCCTTATTTCTCTGGGACTGGGCAAAGGAAAACAATGTTTCAATGTTGCGACTGGACTATTCAGGCCACGGCAGCTCAGATGGCGTTTTTGAAGACGGCACAATCGGGCAATGGACAAATGACGCCCTATTTATCATCGACCAAATCACACAAGGGCCGCTAATCGTCATCGGCTCTTCAATGGGGGGATGGATCGGGCTTCTGGTTGCAACCAAACGTGCCACACGCGTTAAAGCCTATTTAGGCATCGCCGCAGCGCCCGATTTCACCAAATGGGTTTGGGAAGAGGAATTAACCGATGAACAACGCGCGCGCTGCAAACGTGACGGCAAACTTCTTGAAGATAGCCCCTATTCAGACGAGCCGGACGTTATGACCTACGCCCTATTTGAAGACGGAAAGAATCATCTTCTTCTGGAAGAACAAATTTCCTTTGATAACCCTGTCATTCTGCTTCACGGCAAAGCCGATACGGAAGTTCCTTGGAAAATCGCCGAGAAGATTAAATCACGCCTAAAACAAGGCCAATGCACCATCCGCTACATCGCGGACGGAGAACATCGCCTCTCCCGCGAGAGCGATTTGAAACTGCTTGAAACAGAAATCAGAAAACTTTACGGACTATAAATCTGCCAGCCTTAAACGACGATAACTCAAGGCTTCTGCGATATGCGCTGTCCCTATTTTATCAGGCGCACCATCGAGATCAGCAATTGTCCGCGCCACACGGAGCATCCTGTACCAACTCCTCGCAGAAAGTTTGAGCTTTTCAGCAGCAGACTTCATCAACTTTTCTGCATCTGCTTCCATTTGTGCAACCTCTTCCAAGATCGATCCTTGCGCATCAGCATTCACGCGCACATGACTTGCCGCCCCCAACGCAGAAAAACGCTTCGCTTGTAGAGCTCGTGCTTGCGCAACACGTGCCGCAACAGAAGCAGAGCTCTCGCCACGAAGTTGCGCAGAGAGTTCATCAATAGACAAAGGCGGCACATCGACTTGTAAATCAATTCGGTCGAGAAGCGGGCCGGATAACTTCCCTTGATAATCCTCCGCACATCGCGGAGCCTTAGTACATTCTTCACCAACTGTTCCGAAATACCCGCACCGACAAGGGTTCATAGCCGCTACCAATTGAAACCGCGCAGGATATGTGACGTGATAATTGACCCGCGCAACCAGAGCTTCCCCTGTCTCAAGCGGTTGACGTAAAGACTCGAGTGTCGCCTTTGCAAATTCAGGTAGCTCATCAAGAAACAACACGCCATGATGCGCCAAAGAAATCTCACCGGGCTTGGCTTTATGCCCACCGCCGATCAACGCAGGCTGGGAGGCCGAATGGTGAGGATCGCGATAGGGACGCGCCCTAATGAGACCGCCCTCGGGCAACGTCCCCGCCAAAGAATGAATGATAGACGTCTCAAGCGCTTCGCGTGCCGATAAATCAGGAAGGATACCGGGCAAACAAGACGCCAACATCGACTTCCCCGAACCTGGCGGCCCGATCATCAACAAATTATGCCCGCCAGCCGCCGTAATCTCCAAAGCGCGTTTAGCAGTTTCTTGTCCTTTAACATCTGCCAGATCACGCACCAGACGCGCAGCCTCACCGCGTACATCAGCCTCAGGACGAGACAAGACCTGAACACCTTTAAAATGGTTGATGAGTTGCAATAAACTCTGCGCTGCCAAAATATCAACATCACCCGCCCAAGCAGCCTCACCGCCGCATGTCGCAGGACAAATAAGACCACAATCATGAGACTGCGCCTGCAAAGCAGCAGGCAGTACACCCGTCACTTCACGAAGTGATCCGTCAAGCCCCAACTCCCCCAGCGCATAGAAACTTTCAACAGCGTCTTGAGGAACAACATCCATCGCAACCAAGAGCCCCAGCGCAATCGGCAAATCATAATGCGACCCTTCTTTGGTCACATCAGCAGGAGCAAGATTCACTGTCATACGCTTGGCAGGAAGAGCCAACCCCATCGCGTGAAGTGCCGCACGTACGCGCTCTTTACTCTCACCCACCGCCTTATCAGGAAGACCAACAATCGTGAACGCAGGAAGACCCGAGGCTATCTGCACCTCGACATCAATATCAAGGACATCTATCCCGCGAAACGCAACTGTTCTTATTCTTGAAACCAAGATTTAACCCCTATTGCTCTCATTAAATCTTCAAGAAAAATTACTCGACTTCGTTTTCCATCAAATGTCATTATAATCAACCTATCATTATCCAGCACAATTTTAAGAATATCGTTCCTATCCAAACCTGAAGAGGTCAGGCTTTCCCCTTCAGTGATTACATTCTCAATTAAAGCTATA
>QKCR01000106.1 GCA_003245575.1 Alphaproteobacteria bacterium
TAATGTTGATATCAACAGCTTCGGAGAAATATTTTGAAGCTTTTACTAGAGCATCAGAGAAGGCTTGAGATGCGCTTTCGTCAGAAAATCCTTCCACGATAAATCTGGGTTGTGTTGATAGGAGAGGGCCTCCTCCTTCTGAGGTTCCCGAACTTTTGACCATCTCTTCGAGTTCATACAAACACATCAGAAGTTTCTGCGAATTATCTTGCATGAAATTCTGAAAATATTGGCTTTTTTCCCGGTCGGGGTGGTTTGACTGGGCTATGGCATCAGCTTTTTCGATGTTTTTTACAAGTTCTAGAATTTCGGTCATTTCCATGTCCTCTCTATATCATAGATTGTCCCGGATAGTCGATCTTATCTAATCTCTTGAATTTATAGACTAAATTGTCTTTGTGTCTGTGTATTGTAAGAGAATTCCCAACTTTTGCAATATATGGCTTCTTGGCCCTATTGTTGTGGTGCGACATTTGTTAGAATTGTTTAGTCAATTGTCGAGTCCTAATATTCAGAATTATCTAATATATCCTGCGTTTTCTTATAATTTGTAACAAAGGACATTTTTATGTTTTGGGATGCGCGCGCGAAAATTGCCGCAATGGATAAATCTGTTGCTGTTATCGAATTCAAATTGGATGGAACAATTTTAACGGCCAATAAAAATTTCCTGACGGCTATGGGATATTCGTTGCGCGAGATTAAGGGGCAACATCATCGTATGTTTGTTGATGAGGATTATGCGCATAGCACAGCTTATGCCCAATTCTGGGAGCGGTTGCGCAAGGGTGAGTTTATTGCCGATAAATTCAAGAGGCTTGGAAAAGGGGGCAAGGAAGTCTGGATTCAAGCTACCTATAATCCGATGTTTGATGTGTTTGGTCGCCCCTATAAAGTGATTAAGTTTGCTACGGATGTCACGGATCAAGTGCGTCAGTATGCTGATTTCAAAGGTCAGATTGAAGCCATCAATAAAGTTCAGGCTGTTATCCATTTTAATCTGGATGGAACTATTATCACTGCAAATTCGGCTTTCCTCGGTGCTATGGGCTACTCATTGGATGAGATTAGGGGACAGCACCATCGTATGTTTGTTGAGGGAGATTATGCCAGTACGCAAGAATATCTCGATTTTTGGGATGGGTTGCGCGCAGGAGAATTTAAGAGCGCTGTTTATAAGCGTATAGGAAAAGGGGGTAAGGAAGTCTGGATCAGAGCATCTTACAATCCTATTCTTGATTTGGACGGCAAGCCATTCAAGGTGGTTAAATTTGCTACGGACATCACTGAAATCATAAAATTGACAGAGGTGACGAACAAGAATGTACAGACGGTTGCGGCCGCAACAGAAGAGATGGCGTCATCTATTGCGGAGATCAGTAAAAATATGTCTCTTTCTCAGTCGGCCATGAATAACATTCTTTCTATTACGTCTTCTTCAGGTGAAGCGAGTGCGTTACTGGCAGAGAAGGCAAAGGCAATGGAAGGGATTGTTACGATCATTCGCGGGATTGCGGATCAGGTAAATCTATTGTCACTGAATGCGACAATTGAGGCAGCACGTGCCGGAGAATTTGGTAAGGGGTTTGCTGTTGTGGCCTCTGAAGTCAAAACACTTGCCAATCAAACGGCAGTTTCAACTCAGCAGATTGCGGATGAAATATCAGCTATTCAAGGTATTTCAGGTACGGTGGCTGATAGTGTGAGTTCTATCATTGCGGCAGCAGACTCAGTTAATCATTATGTTGGAACTGTTGCGGGAGCAATTGAAGAGCAGAGTGCTGTTACAAAAGAAATCTCTGCAAATTCACAACGTGTGTCTCAGGCTGTGACGGACATTGATGCCAGTGTGCGGCGTGTATAGGCTGCTTTTCTTTTCAGTTCGGTGTATTTTTCTTTAACCATGCGGCGGCGTAGCCACAGATGGGTGTGATGGCTAGTTTTTCATCTGCCGCGTAGGTTACAATTTCATGCATCAGTTTTCCTGCTGCGCCCGTGCCCCTGAGTGGTAGGGGAGCCTCGACATAGTCGATAAAAAGTGTTCCGTCTTTGATGTGGTAAGTCGCGCGGGCGAAGTTTTCTCCGATATGGTACTCGAAGCGTGAAAGAGCCGTATTGTTGCGAAATGGATTCATGATTCCCTGCCTGTTTATAGATATTTATTTTAAAATCCATATTTTTCAAGGGGTTCGCACTTCTCATGCGTTATAGATTTTTGTTCTATAACTCACTTTATTACTGTATAATGAGTTATAGAAAGGGGTTCTATAGCTCATTATGGACTGGATTTGGACACATCAGGATTGGCCTCGCTTTAGGTATAATCGCGAGACACTCGAAGATCGCGAACGCGAGTTTTTAAGCAAGGCCGGAATGCTGGCTGGTGCAATGTGCCATATGGATGATGCCGATAAGAAAAAGCTGACAATTGAATTAATCAGTGAAGAGGCCTTGAGAACTTCGGAGATTGAAGGAGAGTTATTGAGCAGGGAATCTGTTCAATCTTCTATCCAACGTCAATTTGGATTGCGTCCGCCCCAAAGAAAAATTTCAGCCGCCGAGCAAGGGATCGCGGAGATGATGGTTGATGTCTATCATTCCTATGAAGAAGCTTTGTCCCATGAAAGACTGTTTGCGTGGCATAAAATGCTGATGGATGGACGCCGTGACTTGCACGATATTGGAGGATATAGGACTGATGCAGAGCCGATGCAGATTGTTTCAAATATTTTGCATGATGTCCGTGTCCATTATGAAGCACCACCTTCCGGGAAAGTTCAAGGTCAAATGAATCAATTCATTACGTGGTTTAATGACAGTCGGGCAGATAAGAATATGGGGGCTTTGGCCCGCGCAGGTATTGCCCATTTGTATTTTGAATCTATTCACCCTATGGAAGACGGGAACGGGCGTATTGGTCGTGCCTTATCAGAAAAGGCTTTATCTCAATCTTTAGGACGTCCAACACTGATTTCTTTGTCGTATACGATTAACGCCCATAAAAAGGATTACTATGACGCGTTACAACGTAATTCTCGCGGTGGTTTGGATGTTACGGAATGGTTGGCGTATTTTTCTTCTATGATCCTTGAGGCTCAGGAAACATCCCAAGCGCAATTGAATTTCATGATCGGAAAGACAAAATTTTATGATCGTCATGGAGGGCAATTGAATGAGCGTCAGGAGAAGGTTATTGCTCGGATCTTCAAAGAAGGAGTTCAAGGATTTAAAGGCGGTTTAAGTGCGGAAAATTACATCCGTATTACAGATGCTCCCAGAGCAACCGTTACACGTGATTTGCAGGATCTTGTTGCCAAGGGGGCTTTGACACGTACAGGGGAGCTGCGTTACACGCGCTATTGGTTGAAACTTGACTAGCGTCTTGTTAGATTGATGACTGATGATTATGAGGCTCTTGAAGGGCTTTTCTCTGAAGTTTACAAAAACAAATCTCTTTTTATTCATTCAGTAAGGATTTACCGATGACTGATATTTCAAAATTTCCTTTAAGTACGTGGGCGGAATCTTGCCTTGAAATAGCGGATCGTGCGGGCGTAGAAATTATGAAGGTTTATGCTCAGGATGAATTCGAAAAATGTTTGAAATCGGATAAAAGTCCCGTCACCGAAGCGGATATTAAAGCCAATCGTATTATTGTTGATGCGCTTAGGGTGTTAACTCCGAATATTGTGATTGTCTCCGAAGAAGAGGCTGAAAAATGCGAGGGACACGATGTCTTTTGGCTGGTTGATCCGTTGGACGGAACGCGTGAATTTATAAAAAGAAACGGTGAGTTTACCGTCAATATTGCCTTGATAGTTGATAAGGTCCCAGTGTTGGGGATTATCACGGCACCAGCTTTGGGGACAGCGTTTTTGGGTGGTGTAGGTATATCCCCCCGTAAAAGAGATGTGCAAAATAAATGGAATCCTATTCAGGTTGCTCCTGAGGATGGTTTGATTAAAATTGCGGGGTCAAAATCCCATGGATCTGATCTGTCAAAAAAATGGATTGATGCACATTACCCTCAAGCCGAAGTGATTGGGGTTGGGTCTTCTTTGAAGTTTTGTTTAATTGCAGAAGGGCAGGCGCATTTTTATCCGCGCTTTGGCCCGACGATGGAGTGGGATACAGCAGCCGGACACGCCATTCTGAACGCGGCAGGCGGGTCTGTTGTCTTGACGGATGGAGCGCCGTTTTCGTACGGGAAATCAGGATTTCTCAACCCGCATTTTATTGCAAGATGTTATGATGCATAAAGAGGCGTGTTGATTCTTTTCCAAGGTATAGCTTTCTGTCTGTGCGCCCGATTTTAGGTCGCGTCCACGGTAAGTTTGGACATGTCCATGACAAAGCGATATGCGACGTCACCTTTTTCAAGATGTGCAAATGCATCGTTAACTTCGTCAGGACGGATCATTTTGCATTCGGGGTGAATGTTATGTTTTGCACAGAAATCCAGAACTTCTTGCGTTTCTTTTATACCGCCAATCAATGAACCTGCTACACGACGGCGACCGAAAATAAGAGGTAAGGTCATGAATTCTTCCATAGGGCCAACTTGACCGACAATCACAAGTGATCCGTTCACATCTAGAAGAGGGGTGTAAATATTCACGTCATGTTTTACGGGGACGGTGTCTATAATGAGATCAAACGAGGAGGTCGCCTTTGCCATCGACTCTTTATCTGTAGAGGCGAGAATAGCTTTTGCGCCAATGGCTTTGGCTTGTTGTTCTTTGCTGTTTGATCTTGAAATTGCGGTGACGTCTGCGCCCATTGCAACAGCGAGTTTAATCGCCATGTGTCCAAGGCCGCCCAAGCCGATAACGCCGACGCGTGTGCCTTTACTGACATTCCAATTTTTTAAGGGTGAGTATGTGGTTATTCCTGCGCAGAGGATTGGAGCTGCTTTCGACATATCGAGTGTATCCGGAACGCTCAAAACGAATTCTTCTCTTACAACAATATGTTTTGAATATCCGCCTTGTGTAATTTCTCCGGAAATACGATCAGGTGCGCCGTAAGTCGGTGTCATTCCTTTGCGGCAGAACTGTTCTTCGTGGTTGTGGCATTGATCGCATTCCTGACAGCTATCAACCATGCACCCCACGGCAACTTTGTCGCCGGTTTTATATTTTTTGACTTTTGGGCCTACGGCCGTTACCAGTCCGACGATTTCATGGCCGGGGACCAGAGGATAATGTTGAGGACCCCAGTCCCCATTCACAGTGTGCAAATCCGAGTGGCAAATTCCGCTGTAGAGAATTTCAATTGCTACATCATTCTCACGTAAATCTCTGCGTTCAAAATGGTACGGTACCATGTGGGCATCAGATGAATGGGCGGCATAACCAATCGTTTTCATATTATTCTCCTAGGGGGTGAGATGTTCTGCAGCCTTAATAGTAGGATTATTTATCCTGTTTTAAATGCCCAATCCTATA
>QKCR01000142.1 GCA_003245575.1 Alphaproteobacteria bacterium
CCGGAGGAGTGGGCGTTAAATCATCCTCGTTTTTTTGGCTTCCGAAATCATGCGGCGGCATCGGACCTAACGGGTCATGATGGTCCATGCCGTATCCTGAGGGTCTATGCGGTGTTTTTTTCCAGACCATCGGATTATTTTCTTTCCAGATATTTGTTTAGTAATTCACGCGTATATGCGGGCGGCTTTCCTTGAGAGAGCAGCATAACGGCTTCTTTCGCCACACTGAGCATTACGACATCTTCTGAGGATCTTTGTTCCAGTTTGACAGCAATCGGCTTAAACACAATGTTGGCCAACAACACCCCGTAAAATGTTGTAATCAGTGCCACCGCCATATTTGGACCAATGGTCGAGAAATCACCTGCTTCCATCATATCCAGCATATTCACCAGACCAATCAAGGTTCCGATCATACCGAAAGCTGGGGCATAAGCCGCCATGGTCCGGAAAACCATAGCGTTATTCTGGTCGGATGACCTTTTCCGTTCCAATCTCCAGTTCAGGACTTTATTGATGTCGTCAATTGTATTGCCGTCAATTAGCATCTGTGCTGCCATTTCCAGATACGGGCTATCAATTGTCCCGATTTTCTGTTCGGCTTCGTGCAAAGCCCCCTGCTTCAGCGTCGATACGGTTTCAGAATACAGCTTGATCCGTTCCTGCATGTTGTGACTATTTTGGGACAAGAAGAGCTGATTCCATGATTCCTTCAAAGCCTGGCGAATAGTTTTATACGGGTAACTGATTAAAGTTGCGACGATTGTTCCGCCCAGAACCAATAAAATACTTGGCATGTTAATAAAGACCAGCGGGTCTTTTGCCGTCATATACAAGGTTGATATGAGCACGCCACAGCAGCATATAAAAATAATCAGGATCTTTAGAACTTGCATTTCTTCCTCGTGTTTTTCCCCGTCAGGTTATCAGCACCCTTACTTCTTACCCGTTGATTTTCGCGTACTCAGTTCTTCATCCAGATATGTAATCATACGTTTGGCAATTTCTTCCGAACCCGTGACTTTCAAATCGACATGCATTTCTTCAATATCAACAGCACCGAAATTATAGCGGTCCTGTATCAGGATTTTAATTTCGGGTTTTGATTGCCGCGCGGCCTCGACAATACGTCCCACTTCAAAGGCCTCCGGGATGGCAATAATCAGCGCAGACGCTTTATCAATCATGGCTTCCAGTAATGTTTCTTTTTCCCCTGCATCACCGGCGATGACATGGAAACCGGCTTCACGCAATCCTTCTACCCGTTCCCGATTGGTCTCAATGATAATCAAGTCATGTTTTTTCTGGTTCAGATTATTGAGGATATATCCGCCGATCTGACCTGCTCCCACAAGAATTACCAGTGATTTGATCGGCTTGTTCATTTCTTCGGGCAATAGATGTGCCAACTCGTCATCATCTTCCGGAAGTGCAAAAAATTGTGCGAATTTAGGACATTTTCCGACTGTTTCAATGATAAAGCGCGAGCCGATGAATGTCAGCGGGTTCAACGAGATTGATATTAAAGCACCCGCCAGCAAAACATCGTTGGCATGGGCATTCAGTATCCCTAAAGACAGCGCCAGTGTTGCAATGATGAAAGAGAATTCTCCGATTTGTCCCAAGCCCGCAGTAACATACAAGCCTGTGCGTAAGGGGTATTTGAATGCGGATACAACAGCAAAAGAGGCAATCGACTTTCCGACCATGATGGTCAGAACGCAGATGAGAACGGCCAAAGGATCTTCCCAAAGTATACTTGGATTAAACAACATCCCGACCGACACAAAGAAAAGTACGGCAAATGCATCCTGAAGCGGCAAAGCCCGTTCGGCAATGTCTTTGCTCAGACTGGATTCTTTAAGCATCATCCCTGCAATAAATGCCCCAAGTGCCAGTGACACCCCAAAGATGATCCAAGCCGCGAAGGCAACACCTACGGCTAATCCTAAAACCGCCAGAGTAAAGAGTTCACGTGAGCGTGTTGTGACCACTTGATGAAGCAAGGCAGGCAGCGCCTTATCCCCGAAGACCAACATCACAATGATGAAGATCGCCATTTTGGCCATGGCGATCCCGCCACCAATAATCATTTCCAAATGAATTTGGTCAGCCCCTTCCTGCAGACTTAATGACGGAAGAAGAACAAGCGCCAGAACCATCACAAGGTCCTGAACAACCAACCAGCCGACAGCAATTTTTCCGATAGTTGTTTGCAGAAGATGGTTGTCTTCCATCGCCCGCATCATTACCACCGTGCTGGCAACAGAGCATGCCAGACCAAATACAATTCCTGATTCAGGTCGCCATCCCCATATTTCTGCCAGACCTAAGCCGATTGCTATAGAAATCGCAATCTGGGCAAACGCCCCTGTAACGGCGATCTTTCGAACCTCCATCAAATCCTTGATCGAGAAATGAAGCCCGATCCCGAACATCAAAAGAACAATTCCGATTTCAGAAAACTGGCGCGCGATCCCTATATCTGCTTCATATCCGGGAGAGTGCGGCCCGATTGTAATCCCTGCTGCGATATAACCGACAATAGGTGGCAGTTTTAATCTGGATGCAATTAGCCCCAACAAAAACGCCATAATCAACCCGAAGGACAGGGTTGTAATCAGGGATGTTCCTTCAAATGTCATTATTTAATAATTCCAGCACTATTTATCGTTTTGTAATTTTATTATACCAAAGATAGACCAAATCCCCGACACAATTTGCACGGGGCTTTAATCAAATTCGAAACTGTTTTTTCTTCAGACAGAACTTTCGAAATGTATTAAATCATCCCTTTATAAACATCGCGTACATCGGCAATGAATTGTTGTCCGCTGATAGATTTAGAGCGATCAGGTGCCAAATCACCCGTCAAGGCGCCAGTCTGAAGACCTTTTTCAATCGTTAGAATCACAGCCTGTTTCAACTTCTTGGCCATGACAATTCCTTCAGCCTGTCCGTTGAGTTCTGCTTTATGGCGTATGGCTTCGGCATATGCAAAAATATGGGCTGCCGGGTTTGCCAAAAGAATTCCTTTTTCGTGCCATGCCGGTTCCAGATCAGGTGCTGTTCCGTGCGGCGGGTCCGCGAGCAATGTTCCGTCTGCAGACACAAGAGTCGAGTCCATCAAGCCTAGAGATTTATGTTCACCCGCGACCTGATCAGAAACAACATCCCCATCGTAGTTTTTAAGGGCAATAACTGTCCCGTTCATTTTCCCTTGTGGAATCTTCGAAACAACTGCATCAATCAATTGAACCTTGTCCGCAAATGTCAGCCCTGCTGTCGTGAATTTCTCGGCATAACTTTCTTTGAAAATCTGATTGAAAATATCAATGAAACGACCATCATAAACAGGGTTAATGGTATCTTTTGCAGCAAAGATAACAGATTTATTCATCGCCAAAGCTTGCGCAAAGACCGCATGGGCATAATCGCGGATGGAGCTGTCTGTCTCAGTAGTGAGCATCAAAACCCCAGCGGAGGCTTTTCTATTTTCAACCAAGTTCTCGGTTGTTCCGTCTTCCCCTTCGAAAACGATTTTTAAAGTTCCTTTGGATGGAATTGCTACGTTCGGTGCGCCATAAATTCCACCGACTGCTTGACGGGCGATTGTGACATCCCGCATCAATGGTGCAAATTTCCCAATCCCGTCAATTTCAATTGTATTTCTCAAAATAGCCGCCCCACTGATGGCACGGCGGATAATTCCGTTCGGAGAATCCAATTTCTTAGACAATCCTAATTTCTTGGTCTCTTCCATTGTCGGCGTAATGGTCGGGCCTTTGACTGCCGCTTTATGGGTTTTTAAATCTTCAATTGCGTTATTCAGCGCAGCGTCATCACTTTTATCGCGGGCATAAACGGAAATATCATGCACTTTCCAGTCAATCTGAAAGAACGGTGCAATCAGTTCGTCGCGAATTTCCTTGGACATGTGCGGCCAAACGCCGTCCCCTGTCATGTCTACAATTGATCCGCCGAGTTTGAATGGTGCAGGCATAAGAGCTCCCCTAAAAGAAAAATGAACACGGTGTTACCCAGTTATCTGGCGTTATTATTTCCTAAAATGATTAATAAATCCCTGTGAAATAACGCCTTTCTTACCATAAGAGTTTCATTTTTTGTCGCATCCTGAAAAAGGCCTAACTTGTTGAATTTGATCTGTCCGATTATACTTAATATATGAAGTTCAAATCCCATTTTTTGCTGTTTGGTGCGTGTATCGGGCTGGTTCTTGCTGGACAGGCTGTTTTTGGCGATAGCCCCTCTTTCTCCCCCTATCAGGGAGGCAGGCCTGTGAAAGACGTGCCGCAAAAGGGTCCGATCGTTCTGGAGCTATTTACATCGCAGAGCTGTTCCTCATGTCCGCCCGCAGATCTTCTTTTACAAGACCTCGCCAAGCGACAAAATGTGATTGCCCTCTCCTGCCATGTGACTTACTGGAATCACCTGTCTTGGAAGGATACGCTTTCTCGCGAATTTTGTACGGAACGCCAGAATGATTATAGCCGCGCGCGGGGTAGCCAATCCAGATTTACACCCGAGTTGATCGTGAATGGTCATACAAGCATGATCGGATCAAAATCCTATGCTATCGGGGATGCTTTGAATGCTTTTAACGGAGAGTTGCTTGCTGTGTCTGTCATAGACGATCAAGACGGGTATGCTCTTCATATTCCTGCCTCTCATAAAATTAAGAAAGATCACATCACTGTTCAGATTGTTTATTTTGGAGCGGAAGAAACCGTCTCTCTTGGCAGAGGAGAAAATTCCGGATTGAGCGTCCCTTATACCAACCCTGTGACGCAGATTACGACTTTGTCTCCGGACGCTCTTCATGATGAGGATTCTGGAATTATTGCCCATCTTGATCGGAGTGGTATGCCTTCCGAACAAAGAGGATTTGCAATTCTGGTTTATTCAAAAAATAATCCGAATGGCTCTATCTTGGCGGCGGGGCAATATCTTTTTCCTTCTGTCTCTCCTAAGGACCCCAGATAGCGGCGTCTTGCGCCGGTTGTGGTGCTGTATGCTTCGGCGGTGTAACGGCAGCCTTGGCAATGCATTCATGAATGTCGGACATTTCGCATGACCCGACTTCCTTGATCTGTTGCAGCTTGGCTTCGACTGCTTGCTGGTAGGTTGGAGTCAGATCTGCAGTTTGCGTGACAGCGACAGGCGTTTGGATTGCAGGTGCAGGCGGTGTATTCGGGATGATGCCGCGCCCGTAAGCTGCGACGAGGAAAATGGCGAGGACCTCGGAGACAGGAAGCCATATTTTCTTGCCTGCCTCTTCGTGATCTTTGAGAAATTTCTGGTAATGCTCTTCTACATTTTGATCTGTGACATTTCCTGAATGTTCCGTCATTGGCACCTCATTTATATAGTTTTATTAATTTATATATATCATT
>QKCR01000057.1 GCA_003245575.1 Alphaproteobacteria bacterium
AATCTCCGTCCCACCTATCAACTCCTTGTCGATCGGGACAAACCGTGGAACGCCATCAAAATTATACGGATGGGTTAACGAGATTAAATATTATCCTGTTCGTGTACCCGATACACAACTTCAACTCCTGACGCAATAATGGAGCTATTTTGAAGAAATTTCTCCTCACGCCCTTTCTACTTTTCTTATCTTCCGCCAGCGCGTTCGCGGGGACGTCAATTCCATTTACTATCACAATGAATGAGGCAGTTACAGTTAACACAGGCGGCGGTACGCCACGTATAGCCGTAAATGTTGGGGGTGTCACACGCTATGCCTCCTATAGCGCAGGTACAGGAACATCTACTCTTACCTTCACATACTCTGCACAGGCAGGGGATCTGGATTTGGATGGCGTGACACTCTCTTCGCCTCTTGATCTTAACGGCGGGACGATTACTGATCTCAACGGTAACCCTGAAACAGATTTGACTTTTTCTGTTCCGAATACCTCAGGCATAAAAGTAGACTACCCTTCTCTTTCTATGGATTTTACAGCCGATGCCGACGGGCAATACACTCTGAGTGGGACAACCTATAACAGTCTGTCTGCATTTCTTACAGCGACGAGCGGTACATTTACCCGCAACTCTATCGCAACCTATTATGATGCGGCTGGCGTTCTACAAACCGCCTCCGCCAACCAACCCCGTTTTGATTATGCCCCGGTTACTCATGCTGCAAAAGGATTCCTGATTGAGGAGAGCAGGACAAACCTTACTCTAAACAGTGACGACATTATCATTGGCCCAAATTGGCTCAATATGTTTAGGAGCCCTGTTGTCACATCAAATCAAACAACCGCCCCTGACGGAACGATGACTGCAGAGCATATGTATTGCGGGACGACAGATACACAGCATAGTGTTGGGCAATTTACCAATGCTACAGATGGTCTGGCTTATACCTTTTCCGCCTTTGTGAAAACAGCTGGTGATGACCCAACTCTTGCTAGAATCCAGCTACAAGAACACGGGAATGACTATACAGTATACGGTAGTACGACAATCACCCTTACTTCAGACTGGCAGCGTGTAAGTGTTACAGCAACTAAGGGGACTGATGGTAATCCGTTACGCAGTCTATTCAAAATTGATGGAAATGCAGGCTCGGGTCTTTATATCTGGGGAGCTCAAACGGAACAAGGAGCATTTGCTACTTCTTACATCCCGACGACATCTTCGGCAGTGACACGACAAAAAGACGTTACAACCATTCCAATCTTGGGCTGGTTTAATCCGGCCGAAGGAGGAGCTTTTGCAGCGTGGAATAAATTTGCCAATCCGAATACTGTCATCTTTGAATTCAAAAATGGATCAACGTCAACAAGTGACCGACTTAATGTCTTTTCAGGGGCAAGAAAAGCGCGGCTTCAAATTGTTCCTCAAGGGGTAACAGTTATTGACTCATCAGGTACGTATGTCCCCTTTGTCGCGGATAATACTGTGAAAGCCGCTCTTGCCTATAAAAGCGGAGACTCTGCTGTTACTGCCGATGGTGTTGCTCCGCTTACATCCTCAACAAGTTTTTCCCCTATTTCCAATTATACGGAGCTGAATCTCGGCAGGACAAATAATGGCATCTACGGAAATCCAATCTCTTCCGGAGCCGTAAACGGGCATTTGCAAAGCTTCAAATACTATCCTGCCCGCGTCGCAAATTCCCAATTGCAGCTTTTGACCCAATAAAATCCTGATATTTATGTTAATAGATCATAATCTCCGTCCTTCTCCCCCTTGGAAAATAGGGGGCCTTGCCCTATCATAATGAAAAATAAGGAATCTGTATCTCATGCGCTTAATGATCATCGGACAATTGGAAGGGTATATTTCTGCGGCAGGCAAAATTGCTTTGCAACGCGGTGCTAAGGTTATTCACTGTGAGGATGCAGAACAAGCTCTTGGAGCCTTGCGAAACGGCAAGGGTGCCGACCTTGTCATGATTGATGTTAAACAGAAGATTGGTGAATTTATCACGGCACTAAAAGAAGAACGCATTCATGTTCCTGTCGTTGCCTGTGGTATTGGGTCTGATGCCCGTTCTGCTGTGAAAGCCATTCAGGAAGGCGCCAAAGAATATATTCCCCTGCCCCCTGACGCCGAATTGATTGCGGCCGTTATTGAAGCTGTCACAGAAGAGAATAATAACATGATCGCAGGTGATCCTGCGATGAAGTCCGTTGTGGTTATGGCCGATAAAATTGCGCCAAGTGAAGCCACTGTCCTTATCACGGGAGAAAGCGGGACAGGCAAGGAAGTCATGTCCCGATATATCCACCGCAAGTCAAAACGCGTATCAGGTCCTTTCATTGCCGTTAACTGTGCTGCAATTCCTGAAAATCTTCTGGAGTCCGAATTATTCGGGCACGAGAAAGGTGCTTTTACAGGTGCGGTTGGGCGTCGCTTGGGTAAGTTTGAAGAAGCCAACGGCGGAACTTTGTTATTGGATGAAGTGTCCGAGATGCACCCTCTTCTGCAAGCCAAGTTGTTGCGTGCTATTCAGGAACGTGAGATCACCCGTATCGGAAGTAATGATGCTGTGAAAGTTGACGTACGGATTATCGCCACGTCTAACCGTAATCTGGAAGAGTCCGTGAATAAGGGTGAATTCCGCGAGGACCTTTATTTCCGTTTGAATGTTGTGAATATTCGACTACCTTCCTTACGGGAACGTAAAACGGACTTAGCACAACTGTCCCAATTTTTTGTCGATAAATTCTCTGAACAGAATGGCATTAATAAGAAGAAAATTTCTGCCGAGGCTGCGGCTAAAATCTCTGCGCATCACTGGCGCGGAAATATTCGTGAGCTTGAAAACACGATGCATCGTGCAGTTCTGATGTCGATGCAAAACGAAATCGAAGCTGATGCTGTACATATTGCAGGTATGGCTGGGCAAGCTGCTGCCGCAGCACCAGCCACCAAAGCCCCTGATCCTTCAGGCGTATCTTCTGCAGAATCTTCAGCCGTTAAAAATGAAGGTGCCGTGGAGACACTGGTCGGGCGCACCATTGCAGATGTAGAACGTCAAATGATTTTAAATACTCTGGACCACTGCCTAGGCAACCGTACACATGCGGCAAATATTTTGGGTATATCCATCCGGACTCTTAGAAATAAACTCGCCCAATATCGCGATGAAGGTATTGATATTCCTGAGGCCTAAAAGATTCTGGAATTATCAATGCCGACTTTGGGTGTCGTGAGCCTATAAACAATAGAGCATCGCTCTTGCATAAGATCCTGTGTTTCCTGACACTTCCCTTCCAGATATTGAGATTTCTTAGTATCGCGTCTTGCGCTGATTGCAATCCCTGCACCCGTCATGAAAAATGCCAATGATAAAGCCCCTGTAAAGAGTCCCTTTTCTATTGCAGATTCTTTCCACTCGTCCACTTGTTCCTTATAATTCACATCTGCACATAACTTAATATCAGCTTCCGAGATCGCTATTGGTGAGGTTGCTGCTCTTCCGCGACAGTCTTCATTTGCTCTCACAGTCATTCCGTAAGATGTTTCATACCCGACCTTACCGGTCATCTGATATGCAGACAAAGGTACGATGAGTGCTCCTACAGCTGTAAAAACGGAAGAAAGGATTCTTTTCTTTTGTCTGGTAGATAAAAGATCAGGCAATATATCTCTCATGATTGCCTCACGATTTCTTTGGAGCTCTATTCTGGTGAGCCTAATCAATCCATGAAGACGGATATATTCCGCCTGATAAGAGTTTGCCATTTTATTATCCCTGTTTTTTTATAGTTTTGATAACTCAATACCTTATTTATAAATATGTCAATAAATAAGCATTTGATTGCTCCGCCTGATGAATATAGGTAAAATATAAAGATATAAATAGAATCAAACAGGTACCTCATAACTCTATGGCCAGTCCGCCAGCATTACAGGGAATTACAGGCAAATCCGCGATGAAGAGCATTCTTCGCGGAGATGTTGCATTAGCGTTAGGCATTATCATCATTTTGATGTTTATGCTGGTTCCTATGCCTCCGATCTTGGTGGATATGGGGTTATCTATTTCAATTACTTTTTCCGTCATGATTTTGATGATTACGCTTTTCATCAAACGACCTTTGGAATTTTCTACCTTTCCGACCATTCTACTGATTTCGACAGCTTTGCGTCTGGGTCTAAACCTAGCCTCAACCCGTCTAATCCTCTCCGAAGGTGATAAAGGTCATGATGCTGCAGGACGTGTGATCGAGGCTTTCGGGGTCTTTATGATCCAAGGGAATTATGTCGTCGGCGGAATTGTGTTTGCTATTCTGGTGATTGTAAACTTTATCGTTATTACTAAAGGTTCCGGTCGTATCGCCGAAGTTGCCGCCCGCTTTTCTTTGGACGCGATGCCCGGTAAACAGATGGCCATTGACTCGGACTTATCTGCCGGATTGATTACTGAAGAGGAAGCCAAGAAAAAGCGCGCCGAACTTCAACAAGAAAGCACATTCTTCGGAGCCATGGACGGTGCGGCAAAATTCGTGCGCGGGGATGCGATTGCCGGCCTGTTGGTTACATTTATTAACTTGCTGGGCGGGATTATCATCGGTACGGCAGCCAAGGATTTATCTCTGGCGGAGGCTGCCAACAACTATTCTTTGCTGACTATCGGTGATGGTCTGGTCTCACAGATCCCCGCCTTGATTGTCTCTGTTGCTGCTGGTCTTCTGGTTTCTAAGGCAGGTGTTGAAGTTTCAGCCGATGAAGCTTTGATGGACCAATTCGGGAGATACCCGCGTGCGACAGCCATGGCGTCCGGACTTATTCTTGTTATCGGTTTGTTGCCGGGGATGCCGTTGCTACCGTTCGCAGCACTGGCGGGTGTCGTCGGAGGCGTTTCCTATTTCTCGTTCAAACAAAACAGACTGCGCGAAGAAACCGAAGCGGCTATCCAACATGCAGAAACGCAAGCTGCAATGCCAGCTGAGGATCCGATTTCAAAATCTCTGGCGATAGATATTATTCGCCTTGAATTGGGTTATGCCTTGCTTCCGCTTGTACAGGGAAGCGAGACGACTGTAAAACTCCCAGATCAAATCAAAGGCCTGCGACGCCAATTGGCTGAAGAGATGGGATATATACTTCCTTCTGTGCGGATTCAGGATAACTTGCAATTGCCTGCGGGTAGCTATGTTGTGAGGATCAAGGAAATTGAATCAGGCCGTGGAGAAGTTCGCCCGGGCATGCTGTTATGTATGGACCCGACCGGCGAGCCTATTTCCCTTCCCGGTGAAAATACAGTCGAGCCGACATTTGGACTGCCTGCGATGTGGGTTGACCAAAGATACCGTGAGGAAGCCCATTTTAAAGGTTATACGGTTGTTGATGCGGCGACAGTTATTACGACGCATCTAACCGAAGTTATAAAAGATAATATGGCGGATTTGCTCTCTTATACAGAGACACAACGCTTGTTGGATGAGCTGCCGAAAGATTATCAGAAGCTTGTTAGCGATGTGCTTCCTTCTCAAATATCTGTTGGTGGTTTACAGCGCGTTCTACAGAATCTTGTCAATGAACGCGTCTCTATCCGTGATTTAGCAACTATTCTGGAAGGCGTAGCTGAGGCGACAACTTACACCAAAAATGTCATGATGATTACCGAGCATGTGCGCACGCGCCTGTCTCGTCAAATCTGCGAGAGCAATATCAATGTGCATGGTCATGTGCCCCTGGTTACATTGTCTCCGAAATGGGAACAGGCTTTTGCAGAGTCTTTGATCGGTGATCGTGGAGAAGAAAGACAGTTGGCCATGGCACCGTCCTCACTTCAAGACTTTATTGTTGCGGTTCGTCAAACATTCGACAAATTTGCGCAAACAGGTGAAAGTCCTGTTCTATTGACTTCTCCACTGATCCGTCCGTATGTGCGTTCGGTTGTTGAACGTTTCCGTCCACAAACTTCTGTCATGTCACAGAACGAAATTCACGCAAAAGCCAAGATCAAGACGGTCGGACAAGTCTAGATGTCATTGCGACGTGCTGGTGAACTTGACTGAGCTATTTTTGCGTTTTCTTTTTGGCCCAAGAAAATCGGCTCCAAATGTTTATGTGCAAGCGTACTCGCCTCTCCCATAGAGAGCATCGTAAAACAAGTATAAAGTGCTATACCAATCGCGTTCAATTTGTCTCTTGTTGGGGCAGAAATGCACTCTTTATGGGCGCGAGTTCGGGTTACAGCAAGATGTCCGGCGACTTTACTGATACCTGTCGTCAAAGCAGCCGTAGCGGCAGCCACTCCTATTGTCAGGCCAGCCGCGAAATTGATTTGAGCTATACCGGTTTCAAATGCATTCGGAATGGTATTACATGAGGCCAGCAAGAAAACGGATCCCAACATTCCTGCGCTGATTGTCGTCACACACCCTTTAACGGTCGGCTTACTTAGCCCTTCCCCGATCCCGTGTGTGATCCCCATGATTTCGCCATGATGGTCTCTTGTTTTTTGATATGCGGCAAGTAGGGTCCCCAGCATATTCAGGCCTCTCTGTTTCTTGATTTGACGGATGAGATGTAAAGACCGCTAACCCTTATGTCAATATAATGGGCCTTTATCAGCCCCCCAATTAATAGGTATATATTCTTATTATTTGTATTCTTAATTTAAATAGCTCCTAAAATATTAACACTTATATATATAACCCCTGAAAATATTGACTTTTGGGACGTAAATGAGCTAATATGAGCTTAATTAACAAAAAAGGTGTGTCCCGTGATCAAAGATGAACGTTCTTCGATAGTTGATGAAACACAAGGTTTAACTAAGCCTGAGCTTACTGCTGAACACGATCCGGCTTTCCAGAAAATGATGTCTGACTTGTCTTCCCAGAACGTTATCGACGAAGACGAACTTAGAGAACTTGCCGAGAGCGGCAATGATGCAGATGTCACATCCATTAAAAATGGCCATTCCGAAAATGCTACCTTCCGCGCATCAACTCGTGATTATGTTTTGAAATATATGAAACATGAAGTCGACAGTGATGGAGACGGTATTGCTGACGAAGATGAAGATCAGGAAAAAATAAAGCGCGGTGAACGTGCTTTTGCATCTGCGTGGACACAGTCCCTGCTTGAAAATATGCAGGATATGCTGGAGTCTCTCGGTCTGATAAAAGGACATTCTTATCTGAGCAATGACTATAACTGGCTGACAAGTAAGGGCGAAGTCTCGGAAGCTGATTTGGTACACGCTGACAGCTCTGACTCGCGCGTTGCAAATCTTAAAGTTTTGCGCGTTCGTGGATCTGCTAATGAAAACGATAGATATTTTGTTGGAGATGAAGCTATCTCCCGCTTCCTCCATGCGGGCGGGAAAAGTGTAGAGAGATCCCGTCTTGAAGCTACGGATGTTGCTTCGGTACAGCAAGGTGCAATTGATAAAGAACTTTCCAAATACGGAAAGATGGTCGACTATTCCGGACCTGTTGCCTTGGCACCTGATCTGGTTCAGCGCATTCAAAAAGATCAAAGAGTTGCTTCTTATGTTGCTATTGCTCAAGAAGAGGCTCGAAAAGTTGGGATCGACCCAAACATGTATGCAAATCAATTGTGGCAAGAATCTCGTTTCAGACCTAATGCCCAGTCGGGTGCTGGAGCACGTGGAATTGCCCAGATGATGCCGGATAAAGTCGGTAAATATGGATTAGAGACCCTTGCTGATTTGAATGATCCTATTAAATCCATTCATGCAGGCGCCCAGATGATGGCTCACCTTACCCATAAATACGGTGATCAGCGTTTGGCACTAGCTGCCTATAATGGCGGTGGTGGCTCAATTAAATTTGCTGCTGAGAGACTTGGAAAGAACATTTCCGATGTAAGTTTCAAGGATTGGTATGACTTCAATATGGATCGTCGTGCTCAGCTTGGCACTGCAAAACGCAGTGCTTGGCATGTTGAAACTCTGGAATATACCCAGAAGATTGCTTTGACTGGTGGTGATATTACGGCGCCGTCAACAACAGTTGCTTCGGCAGGCCATAAACCGGCCGTTAGTGTTGACCCCAATGCCCCTGCGCTAACTCTCAACAGCTAATTCTTAAGCTTCATTGTTAAGCTGAAATTCCTGACCCGTCTTACCGTGGGTCTGGAGTCCAGACATTCTGGGGCTGCATGCCGTTTTTCTGGCTGTCTGCCATCATCATAATCATGTGATTAGCAAAGAGTCGTTGAAGGATTTGTCCTTCCCTTGTCCGAGCTTGAATTTCGGATAACCAGTTTTCTACAGAATCAACCGTAGTCTGCGCCGCCTCATAATAGGCGGTAAGGCCTCCGATTTTTCTTGAAAATTCAGTGCGCGCTTTCAAATAAGGATATATGGCTTCTGTAGTTTCTTTAATCTCTGAGGATAAGCGAACCTTCCATTTGCTAATTTCTTTGTGCATTCCCAGATGGCTAAGCATTTTGTTGTAATCCTCACGAACGAGACCATCATAGAACCTCGAAACCCAATATCTCACATCAGATTTTTTAGGTGTTTCGGCAATCTCATTCTGATTTATCTGATTATAGACATACGCTTTAATCAGATTTCTAAGGAGAATATCAATAGGCTTGACCTTCCCTTTTCCACCTCTCTTATCATCCCCTCTATATACGAACAAATAAGCATCCTGCGCACCCAAACGACGGCACATATCCAAATATTTCTCACTCAAACGTGCGCCCAGACGATCACGTTCCAGTTGATAGGATGCCAATCTGTCTTGTTCCCTTTCAAGCAAATATTCACCCAAAACACTCGCCGTTTCCAGAGATTCGCTCGTCAGTTTTCCTTCGCGACTTACAAAATTAAATACTCCTGCAAGGTCTTCAGGTTTGAGTGCCTCCAGTACCTGAGCGACCTCAGCATATATTTCTTTTCCTTGAAAGGAGACATTAAAACGAGCTTGTTCCACACGTAGAGCATAAGTCGCCAAGTTTGTATCCCCTTCACCGAATTCTCCTAACGGGTTCTTGGCAATCAGCATGTTTGCAGCAGTCACATAAGGTGGGAGTGACTGCATGTAGTTCTGATCGAGTGATCCCAGATGAGCAGGATGAACCTTAATTCTCCTACAAAAATTTATGACCATTTCTGGGGTCGTATCTAAAAATGCTCCTCTTTTATCATTCTTTAGAGCGCGATATGCTTCCTTAGTAACCCCCATAAACCTAGCCGCTTTTCCATCGCTTAAACCGAGATGTTCAATCCAAAGGCTTAGCGGGTCTTTTCCATGCTCAATCTGTGTATCTTTACATTGAGGGGATTCATATGCCTCTTTAAAATTCGGTTTTGTAACTTCACCAACACGCGAAACCTGGTTTATGGCTTCTGCTGAGTGATGAAAAGGAGTTCTTGAGAGTGTAGATAATTTCATTTTTTAGGTTTCTTATTTGATTTCCGGAGAGGTTGTAGGAACTAATCTCAATGCTCTTAAAGTTGTCACGCCTGCTGTTCTTTTTTTTGTTTTTTCACTATCTAATAGAATAACACGATCCCCATTTTCATCTGTTGTCGCATCTACAAGAATTTGCCCGACAAAATTTTCTAGACACGTTACATTGTGCATAGACCTATCCGCCCATTTATGAAGATCTATCGCGTATTCATAACGGTCTTTGGGAGATGCAATAAATAAGAGCTTTGCCCATTGAATGCTGGCTCTATCAAAAATATTTCCAAACGGATGTGCATTGTATGATACGGCAGAAATCTTCATAATCTCTGCTATTTCTTTTGTAGCACTTGGGGCATAGTCACTATTTTGTAAGGCATGGTGCATATGTACATCTAATGACATGTTACAAAGTGCTATCTTTATATCCCTGAGAATGGCGTAACTCTTTCGCATTCTTGTCCAAAGATTTTTTACAAGTGAACATGCTTCAGACGGTGACTGTTCCGCAATTTTTTTTACAAATTCCGCCATATTGGCGAGTGCGTCCGGAACTTCATGCTCCAGCACACAGTTTTCACCGGATTTATGGTTCAGGATTTTCTGCATCAGGATCTCGCATTTGAACGATGCTGAACGAGTATCTCCGATTTCCAGTAAATGCTCTATTTCATGCCTCAATCCTGAAAGCTTTGGACGATCGGCTTCTCTGGTCTGAAGATTCACAACCTTCCCTGAAGCTTCGCCACGCAGGAAAGCTCTTGACAGTCCTTTATCTTCTGAAGTTGGCACGCAATTCCCCGTTTAAAATTATTCTGTTTATTTCCAGAGTCTTATGGGCTTACTCTAGCCAGAATATTTGTATTATGCAATTAAAAAACGCCCCGCGGTTTCTGCGGAGCGTCATATTAACCTATTGAAATTAATATATATTATTTTTGCACAGGGAATTTGTCTTTTTTTGCCTGAACCTTTGACTGGAAGCGCTCTTTAGCTTGATCTACACGTTCCTGATGGTTCTCTTTAGCAGCTTCAACACGTTCTTGATGGTTTTCCTTGGCTTGCTCGACCCGTTCCTGGTGCTGTTCTTTCATAGCCTCAACACGTTCTTGATGGTTTTCCTTGGCTTGCTCGACCCGTTCCTGGTGCTGTTCTTTCATAGCCTCAACATGGTCTTGATGTTTTTCTTTGGCGGCTTCAACACGTTCTTGATGGTTTTCCTTGGCTTGCTCGACCCGCTCTTGATGAGCAGCACGCAATTTAGCTTGATAATCTGTTGCTTCTTGCGCTTTGGCGGAAATTGGTGCGCTTAAAACTCCCAACGCCAAGGCCGACACAAGCAACTTATTGAAATTATTTAACTTTTCCATTTAACATCTCCCAATTCACTTAGAAATTCTACGCCTCACACAGGCCATAATTATAATAACGGGAAATTTTTTAAAATCCCCCCTCTAAAACTCTAAAAGTTACACGTTATGTTTTTTTCCAATGTTCATAAAATTAAGCTGCCATTCCATGTCTTCCTGAGACAAGGGATAATCTGTTCCACCTCTCGGATAAATTATATCCGTATACGGAATACGCGCTAACTCTTGTTCAAGTCTTAAGGCTGTTCGCATAGATAAACCTGCTCTCCATGAAATGGCTAACACAGCCTTAGCAGAGCGTAATTGAATTGCATCCCGAATATTCTGGGTTGTCGTCCCGATGAGTGCCGCCAAAGCACACATGACAAACTCATTGTCTCTGACCGATAGAGCATCCTGAATTGTTTCGTCATCCAGCCTTCCCTCTTTCAAAAAACGAAAGACTCTATCCTGAACCTTTTCTTTTTTTCTGTCTGCGAATTCAACTCGACGAACCACAGAGGATGTTACTTCCATCATCGCCTCATCAGACAGGTTCGTTGATTCAAGCAAGAGCGTTTTTAGTGACTCTTCCACAAAGCCGCATAACTCTTTTACAATTTCATCGGGAAGATTCTTTCGCATAGCAATTGGCTTTTGCCATTCGGGATAATCTTTGGCTTTTTCTACAATAAGCTTCAGATCTTCTAATGAGATTTCTGCGCCTGCGTTTTGCATCAGGTCTTGCCCCGCTTGAAGGTTTCCTGTCTGCAAAACAGCTCCGGACACAGGTTGGGAAACAGCAGGTCTATTTGCGATTGCTTCAACAACCCAGTCCTGCGGAGCTGATGTTAGAATTTCAAGCAACTCTTTATCAGGCAACGCAATACAATATCTCAGAATAGGCTCTGATACTTGACGTTCTATATCCCGAGCGAGTTTGTTGATAACGTCAGGTGGGGCGTCTGCATAGTCTTTTAATGACGATGATAAAGCCACGCGTATTTTTATGACCTCATCGAGGGCAAGGACACTTAATGCCTCTACAACATACTTATACACTTTGCCTTTTTTATCGAGACATAGATCGGGAAGAAGTTTTGCCAGACGTTCGGCAAGAAGAAGACGGATATCCTCATTCTTGTCTTTAACTGCCATGTAGCACAGAATTTCACGACTCGCTGAGGGGCTTTGAGCCAGACCTCTTCTCTCTTCATCACTGCCGTCCAAAGCAATCCGCTTCTCCTCTTCAAAAGAGGTCGGATTCTTGGATTTTGGGCCAAAAAGTGATGAGAAAATCCCCATAGATTAATTCTAGCAACGGGTTTCTAAACATCAAGTATAGAACCATTAAAAAAAAGAAATTTAGGCTGTTTTTCAGGATTTTTGACGATTGAAATAGGCATCTGACTGCATTTCCAACAGTCTAGAAATTGTCCTTTGAAATTCAAAGGCATGATCGTGCCCTGTATAGAGCAATTGCGGCATAGCATCTGCCACCAAAACAAGGTTTCTGCCATTATCATAAAGCACATCAACCAGAGTCATCAGACGTTTGGCTTCGTTTCTTCGGTCATACCCCATTTTAGGGACATTTTCGAGAAAGATGGTGTGGTATCGCTTTGCTATAGCCAGATAATCTTCTGCACCAAGAGGGCGTTCGCACAGCTGAGAAAATCCGAATCTCGCCACACCTTTTGCCGCAACTGGAACCTGGATGGTCCTGCCTTTCACGTTTATCAAGTCAGGAAGATTTTCTGTACCTTCCGTCAGACTGAGGAACAAATCATCTGCACGCTTGTGGTTTTCAGAGTTCAGTGGCGCGAAGTAGACCGACATTTCTTTAAGTTTTCTGGCACGATAATCTACAGGGCTATCAACTGTGACAACTTCCATCCGTTCTTTTACCAAATTGATAAACGGGATAAAGCGATCTCTTTGCAGCCCTCCTTTATAGAGGTCTTCTGGCGGCCAGTTGCTGGTCATAACGATTGTAATTCCTTGTTCAAACATCGCTGTAAACAGACGAGAGAGGATCATTGCATCCGCAACGTCTGTCACATGGAATTCATCAAAGCATAAAACACGAGAACGATTTGAAATCACGAGAGCTAGCGATGGAAGTGCTGCATCCATATCCTCAACAATTCCATCTATCGCGCGACGAGAATGGATATAGTCATGAACCTCGATCATAAATTGGTGGAAATGCACACGCCGTTTCTTAATCCCCAGTGGAATTGAGTCATAGAAAATATCCATGAGCATGGATTTTCCGCGTCCAACAGGGCCATGCAGATATACTCCGCGTGGGGGCATTTTTCGAAGATTTAGGAATCTGATTTTCTGACGCCAGCTTTTGCGTGAGTCCTCATAATCGAGAACCTCAGTATATAATCTACTTAAAGATTTCGCGGCCTGCTCTTGCAGAGGATCAGGATCAATCTTCTTGCGAGATAGGAGATGTTGGTATCTATCGAGCGGTGTCATCAGCCAAAAATGTTTCTTCGTTTTTCTTATTATTCATATATTTAACGAGAAGAATTGATATTTCGTAAAGGCCCATCAAAGGAACGGCCAAACAAATTTGTGAAATGATGTCTGGAGGGGTTAAGAATGCTGCAAGCGCGAACATTGCCACAATGGCATAGCGACGCTTTGAGGCCAATGTTTCAGGCGTAATTACCCCTGCCCGCCCCAATAATCCCATTACTACAGGTAACTGGAAACAGAGGCCAAACGCAAAGATCAGCAACATGACAAGATCCAGATACTCCCCAACTTTAGCTTCGAGCATGATTGGCAGGACTGTCTGGTCTGCAGCAGATTGAAAGCTCAGAAAAAAAGAAAATGCCATGGGCAAGACAAAGAAATAGAGCAAGGACCCGCCCGCGAAAAACAAAACAGGGATTGCCACTAAGAATGGCAGTAATGTTTTCTTTTCATGTGCAAATAGTCCGGGGGACACAAATTTCCAGATTTGCAGCGCAATAAACGGGAACGTGATAAAAGCTCCGGTAAAAAATGATACTTTTACGTAGGTAAAAAAGGCTTCGGTCAAATTTGTATAAATCAGACGTTGGCTATCATTTGGCCCCATGGCATCTGCGAGAGGCTTCACCAAGAATCCATATATGTCGCGAGAGAAAAAGTAGGCTATGATTGAGGCAGCAATCATCACAACAGCTGAGCTCAGCAGGCGTGTCCGCAATTCAGAAAGATGGTCAAAGAGATGCTGTTTATCTTGATCCATGCTCTCCTCCCTCCTGACTTTGCGGTTTTTCTTCTTTTGGCTGGGAAGTCAAGGCATGCATTTCATCCTGCTCCATTTCATCACGCATAGATGTTTTTGGCATTCCCATTTGTTTGGTGAGGTCTTGCATTTCCTTTAAATCGGATTGCAGCATGAAATCATCGAATTGTTTAGTGAGCGCAAAGCGCATATATTGCAGGCGACGGACAATCCTGCCCAATGCATACAAGACATCAGGGATTTGTTTGGGGCCAATTGCCAGTATGGCCACCAGTAGGACTATCAGGAGTTCCGACCAGCTAAAATCCAGCATGGATTAGGCTTCTTTGCTTGTGTCTTTATTCGTCTCGTTGCCGTCTTTCGCGGCAGTTTCGTCTTTCATACCGCGTTTGAAGGCTTTAATTCCTTCAGCGACATCTCCCATCAAGCGCGGCAGTTTACCTGCGCCAAATAGCAGAAATACCAAAACCAAAATAAGGAGGATTTGCCATGGACCAATCGACATGATTATGCGCTTTCTTTTTGTGGTTCGTCTTCGTCACTATTATTTTCAGACTCAGTAATCTGGTCAAATTCGCCGACATGTTCGTAATCTTCTGCGGGATTTTCTTCACCAGAAGCTGCACCTTCCAACTCCCCATCCGGATTCGAGAACAAATCTGCAGCACCCGGAATTGTTTCAATTGCAGGGCGAATATCCAGAAGACCAGACGCTTTAAGCTCTTGTAGACCTGGCAGGTCTTTCAGTTCAGAAATTCCGAATTCATCAAGAAAGGTTGTCGATGTAATCCAAGTAACCGGACGCCCCGGTGTTTCACGGCGACGACCTGGCTTAATCCAGCCTGCTTCAAGGAGCACATCAAGCGTCCCTTTGTTGGTTGCCACACCACGAATGTTTTCAATTTCCGCGCGTGTTACAGGCTGGTGATATGCAATGATTGCCAGTGTTTCAAGCGCAGCTCGGGACAGCTTTTTCTCTTGCTTCTTTGCCAAAGACAAGTATGGACCTATATCGGTTGCGGTACGGAATGCCCATGCATCCTCGAGGCGCGTGAGGTTAACTCCCCTGTCAGAATATTCTTCCTGAAGCTCCATGAGGATTTTCCCACAGTCTGCACTATCAGGCAAACGGGACTGAATGGTCCGCAATGTGACAGGCTCAGGTGACGCAAACAGCAACGCTTCGATCAGACGCTTTTGCTGTTCAGGATCTTCGAGGGCAACCAAATCATCATCCGAAGATTCCTCTGTATCCTCTTCAGTAGCTACTTCAGATTCCTCATTGGCTTCTTCTTCGATTTCTTCTGATTCCATCTCTTCTTCGACTTCGGTAATTTCGTCGACTTCGATGTCTTCAATATCTTCGATCATTTCTTCTGTCATGTCGTCTTCCATTTACAGCTTATATGACTTTGTTCGTTAAAATTATTGTGTGTCGGTGATGACAGGGTCACGCTCGACTGCCCGCAGATAAATCGGACGGAATGTATCATCCTGACGGATTTCGACCTTCCCTTGTTTGGCCAACTCAAGCGCAGATGTCAGCAAGGATGCGATTGAAGATTTGGCAAAGAGCGGATCGGAAATCTTTTCAGGAATAAAGCTTTTTAGGGTTGTCCATACACTTGCGTTTCCTGCGCGCGGCAAACGTCCTAACATTTTCACCATACGCGCCATTGCGTCTTCCATAGACAGAACAGGAAAAGTAAGCGGCTTGTAGTGTGTTGATGTCTGGCGTTGAGTAATATCGCCATAAGCTTTCAGCAACTGGAACAGATCTACTGAATACTTATCCGGTTCAGGTGCCGTGAATTTTTCACGCTCACCGCGTTCATAAACCGTCAAGTTGCGATGCATTTTGTTTTTAAGCTTATCTGCAACATCCTTGACTGCTTCCAAACGGCGCAACTGAAACGCCAGAGCCTCTGCCATCATTTCGGCAGACGGTTCTTCAGTTTCTGTTTCTTGTCTCGGGAGAAGTAATTTTGATTTAAGGTAGGCCAGCCACGCTGCCATTACCAGATATTCCGCAGCAATATCCAAAGAGAGCTGCTGGGCGCGGTCAATAAAGGCCAGATATTGACGTGCCAATTGCAGAATTGAAATCTGAGTCAAATCAACTTTTTGATCGCGTGCCAATTGGAGCAGCACATCAATCGGCCCCTCGAATGTGTCGAGGTGCAGCAAGAGGGCATCTGCGTCAGCTTGTTCTTCAGATGTCGGTGCGGTAGCCGCAGCCTTATCTTCGACAAATTCTTCTGCAGAGTCTTTCAATGCGGTATTGTCTTCTGTCATCTTGTTCCATGCCACCTGTTCCACCCTTTTGCCGAAAGAGGCGGAAGTTCGGCAGCCAATTGTTCCATAATGTCTAGGTTAGCCCAGCAATATAAAGCCAGATCACATCCGGCTTGCAAGGAGAGATTAGCCCTTTGGGCAATCGATCCATAATTTTCTAGTGCTTTCATATCCAGATCATCGGAAAACAGCAAGCTTTCAAAGCCCATTTTTTTCCGAATTATGTCATTTATAATGGTTTTAGACAGGGTTGACGGCAAATCAGGGTCAATTTTGCTGTAAATGATGTGAGCGACCATGCCCCAGATACTCATGGCATTGGGTTGCTTGGCAATCTCGGCGAACGGATAAAAGTCTGTTTTTTCCAGCTCTTCCAATGGCGCATCGACAATAGGCAGCTCCAAATGGCTATCTGCCAATGCACGTCCATGGCCAGGCAAATGTTTCACAATGGGCGTTACCCCAGCGGCTAAAAACATATTAGATGTTCTGATGGCAGCTTGGGTCACAATTTCAGGATTTTTAGAATAGGCCCTATCCCCGATGATGTTGTGAGTTTTATTCGTCAGCACATCACAAACAGGGGCGCAGTTTACATCAATCCCATGATCAAGAAGCATTTTAGCAAGAGCGGTCATGTCTTCATCAAGACAAGCCTCCCCCGCGCCGCATTCAATTTGTTCACCGTAATGCCGTGCACTTTTAAAATCCGGCCATTCGGGCGATTTCATGCGCGCGACGCGCCCTCCTTCCTGATCAATGAAGATTGGACAATGCCAACCAACACAGGTTCGCAGCTCATCTGTCAGTCTTTTTAATTGCTCGGAAGTTTTGCAATTGCGTCCGAACAGAATAAAGCCGAAAGGTTGAGCAGCCGAGAAAATAGACTTTTCTCCATGGCTCAATCTCTCCCCTTCAACAGACAAGACTGCGGCTAAGGGAAGTGGGCGATCTCCACCGCTCACTTGATCACCAAGCAATCGCCTTTGGAGGCTTTAACTTTGGAGCAAACATTTTGCGCCTGATCGAGAGACATAGGCCCCGCCTGAACACGATAAAACGTCCCTTTTGATCCGAGGTCAGCTTTTTGAACCCTCAATGCCAGAGACTGCAGGACACTGTATTGAGATTGAAGTTTTGACCATTTTGCTTTGGCATCAGCGTCACTTTTGACTGCGGCAAACTGTATGTAGGACTTACCTGAGCTCATGCTGACCTCGGCTTTCGGAGTTTCTTTTCTGACCACAACAGGTGCTGGAGCAGGTTCAGGCTTTGCCTCAACAACTTTTATCGGTGCGACCGGCTCTTCTTTTGTGGCCGGAGCAGGCTCTGGCTGAGGAACAGATTCTGCAACTTGAGCAACTTCGTCATCCTCTTCGTCTGTAAACACTTCTTCTTTTTTGACAGGGACCTCAGGTTCATCCAAAAGATTTTCAACCGTCTTTTCTTCCGGCTCTTCATTCAGAGTTTCAAAAATAGTGCTATCCTTATTCGGTACAGCCATCCCACCAGGTTCTTCCGGTTTGATTTTAAACGGAGACTCTTCTGCGCGCATAATCGGCAATGTATCTTCATCGGTTTTGGATTTATCGCTTGGCCATGTCGCCCATGCCACAGCAGCAATGGTTGCAATCACAGCAAAACCAGCTACCATCAGCAGCAATCTCGCCATAGACGGCGGCATCGGCACGCCCCCGCTGCGCTTAATCAAGATATCAAGCAAGCTTTCTTCACCGAATTCATCAGCACGTGAGGATGTTTTTTTTCCGAATTGTTTGGGGGCCATATCTTTACTCCACTCTCTTGTGTGTCTGTTGTTTATTTTAATCCCAGAGATGCATCGGTCAATCTCTGGTGTTCCAAAATTGCAAATCTGTCGGTCATGCCTGCGATGTAATCACACACGACACGCGCGCGCGCTATGTCATCCGTTTTTCCACCGTTCATTTCTACACGTGCCTGCCAGTGCGTCGGCAATAAATGATAGTTGCTATGAAATGCCGTAAACATTTCAGGGATAATCCGATCTACATTCGCTTTGATGCGCAGAACCGTGTAGTGATAATACATATGCTTAAACAAAAACTTGCGCAGCTGGTTTACACGTTGCTCCATTTCGCCGGAAAAACTCACGATTTGCATCCCAGCATTTGCAACATCAATAGGCGATTGAGGATTAACCTGACTCAGGCGTTTCTTTGTTTCGGTTAGAACATCATCTACCATATCGCCCATCATCACGCGAATAGTTTCGGATACCAGATATTTCTCATCTAACTCTGCGCCGTATTTCTTTTTAACCTGACGGACACCGTCGGCAACCAAATCGACGTCCTCGATTATATGGGCTAATGTGAACATGCCCGCCCGCAAACCATCTTCAACATCATGATTATTGTACGCAATATCGTCAGAGATCGCTGCAACCTGTGCCTCTACGGAAGCATAGTTATGAAGTTCCATATCCACTTTTTTATTGAGCTCAAACAAAGCTATCGGAAGATTTTCCCGAGTTGGCTGCTCCCCATCCCCGAGGACAGGACCATTATGTTTGGCGACGCCTTCCAATGTTTCCCATGTCAGGTTCAGGCCGTTCCATTCAGGGTATTTTTGTTCAAGCGTTGTCAGAATGCGCAAGGATTGATCATTATGCGCAAAGCCTCCAAGATTTTCCATGCAGAGCTTTAAGGAGTCTTCCCCCATATGGGCAAATGGTGTGTGGCCCAAATCATGAGCCAAAGCGATCGTTTCGGCCAAATCTTCATTCACCATTAAACAGCGCGCCAGCGTTCTGGTGATTTGAGCAACTTCTAAAGTATGCGACAGACGGGTCCGGTAATGATCCCCTTCATGTGCCACAAAGACTTGTGTCTTTTCTTTTAATCGACGAAAAGCTGAAGAATGGATAATTCTATCGCGATCCCGTTGATAGGCTGTACGATGACGGCTTTCCGGCTCTTCATAAAGACGCCCTCGAGACAGATCGGGGCGGCTTGCATAAGCTGCTAACGGGAGAGCGCAATAATTATAGGCTTGAGTAGAATCAATGGCTTGTTTTGACATAGGCGGATTTTAGGCTGTTCCTTCCAAAATTTCCATACATGGGCGTAAAAATTCTAGTCTTTCCTTATAAAAACAGGATTATGGGTTTCATCTTATCTGAAAATTTGCCATTCTCGCCTTGATTGCATATTTCTTACGTATATTTTTCCATTCCGCACGAACTATAAGGAGCACGAAATGAAGCTGACATATT
>QKCR01000040.1 GCA_003245575.1 Alphaproteobacteria bacterium
AGAATTTCGTGATATAATTGATCAATGCAAAGGACTTATCCCAGATTTATCAATGTCGATAAATATTTCCGTTAAACAAATACTGGAAAAAAGTTTCAAAAGGGATTTCCTCGAGACACTTGAAAAATACGAGATTGCCCCGGAAAATATAACTATCGAAATCACAGAATCACTTTTTATTGATGAGTTAGATTATATCCTGCCATTGCTCAGTGAAATTCAAGCAACCGGAATTTCGATATCACTGGATGATTTCGGTACGGGATATTCATCATTGAGCATGTTGAGAACGCTGCCTATTGACGAATTGAAGATCGATCGTAGCTTTATCAATGGAATCCTCGATTCAAAACAGGATTCTCAAATGGCACATTCAATCATTAGTATGGGTCACACTATGAACATAAAAGTCCTGTCTGAAGGAATCGAAGAGAAGGATCAGTTTGATCTACTTAACACTTACGGCTGTGATCTCTATCAAGGTTATTACTTCTCGCGACCTCTAATGGCCTTCGATTTAATCTCATTTATCAAAGATAACATCCCTTCATAATTACTAACGGGGGGAGACGTTGTCTAATTTTTTACAGATTGACACTCCATTTATTCCTGAGGCTGGAAAAATGTATAATTCTGCTTGCCCAGAGCCTTGGCCGCGTACATTGCATTATCTGCATTCTTGATGAGGGTCTGGAGGTCACTCCCGTCGGCTGGATACATTGAGATCCCGATACTAGCGCCAATTTGTATAGTGTTCCCTTTCACCTCAATCGCATCACTCAGTTCCTTGAGAATTTTATCAGCAACATGGGCAGCATCTGCAGGGCCGTAAACCTCAGTCTGTATTAACAGGAACTCATCTCCACCTATACGACAAACTGTATCGGAGGCCCTGACGATTTTCAATAAGCGTTGAGCTACTGATTTCAAAACCGAGTCGCCCACAATATGGCCATGAAGGTCATTCACTTCCTTGAATCCATCAAGATCGATAAACATGAGCGCTGCTTTCCAATCCTTACGTTTAGATACAGCCAAAGTGCTTAAGAAACGCTCCTGTAGCATGCGAAGATTATAAAGACCTGTTAAAGGATCCCGATTGGCTAATGCATGGACTTCTTCTAAAGATTTTGCCAGTTCAGCTTGAGTGTTTTTATGTTTGGTTATATCGAAATATGTTAGCATCTTGCCACCATCGGGCAAAAGGACACATTGGAACTGAAACACCGAACCGTCTTTCATTCTTATTTCATCGAGGCTGCGGCCATCTTCGGTAGCTTTCTCACGTTCATAAAGATAACTTTCAAAATTCTCTATTGGAATGTCGTATATCCCTTTTTGAAGATTTAAATTGATGAGATCACGTAAAGTTGGTTTCTTCGCTAAAAAATCATCAGAGACCCCCCACATATCACGATAGGCCTTGTTTGCAATGCGAGCCCTGAGTTCAGAATCCATGAACAGAATCCCGTATCCAATGGATTCCATTACAGCGTTGAATTCATGCACTTTATGAATAAGCTTTTCTTCTATTCGTTTCTGTTGAGTGATATCTTGTAAGATGGCGAGAATGAAGCATTCGTTGTTTTCGGTAATACTTACAAGTTTAAGGATGACCTGATGATTACCAGCTAACAGAGGGCTTTCATAACTGGAACAGAATTGGGGCAAGCTTTCGGTTAACACTTTAGCAAACCATTGTTCAACCAGATTGAATTCCTTGCCTGTCAGGTGTTCTGTTAGTCGACTGGAAAGAAGTGATGTCAGGTCAAGGCCCAGCAGCTCTTGTGCTGCTCTATTTGCCTGGATTATCTGTCCAGAGCAGTTCATTTCGATAACTGCATCAGCAAGATTATCCATCATCATAGCGTAATGTCGTCTGCACCGAAGAAGCTCTACAGTAATACCTCTTGGATTCAGATCCTCTTTGCCATGCAGGACATCTTCTCGCCGTTTTCCACTTCGAAATTGGTTAAGGATATTGCGGACATGGTTTCTTACAGTCTCATGAGGTCCTTTCGCAATATAATAGTCGGCAGCCAGATCAAAGATACGCTTTTCATCTTCGTATGCTATTGCCGAATAGATTACGATAAATATGTCCTTAAATTTTGGAGTATGCCTAACAATTTGACACAACACGTCCCCGCTGATCTTCGGCATGATAATATCGGTAATGAGAATATCGGGGACGAAAGACTCCAATACAGTCAATGCCACTAAACCATTTTCAGCAAGGCGAACATCACATTCTTCAGATTGGAAAAAATGAGAAAAGAGCTTAGTTAGGGTGGGATTGTCTTCTACAATAAGTACCTTGTGCATTTATCTACCGTTTTGTGGTTTTCAAATAGAACGTTTTTCCGGAATCTCCAGTCAATTCCTAAGTGCAGTGCATACGTGGTTTTGAATAGTTGTGTAAATAATGAAGAACAGGATCGACTTTAACCACATTGATAATTTTTATGCACTTAGCATTTCCATAAATAGTTGCAGGAAATAAATCTTTAAATTTGCGTAGGGGAAAAGAGAGTTTTTTGTTGTCCTGGCATCTCGTTGGAACGTACATTTAGATCGAGCGTCAGGTTTGTATTTTTCCAATCGTAAGTGTGTAATATACAAAAAGAATACCAATAACGATGTCCCGGAAATATTTTTTTATATCAAACAGATATAAAAATTTTAGCTGCGCGGAAGCCCAGAAAATAAAATGCAATCGTATGATTTCATACGAATTTCTTATTTTCCAAGAATTGAATATAGCAAAGTTCAAGGAGAAACGACGTGAAAAATGATCTAACAGTACCCTAAACCCCTTTTGCAGGCTGATGTAACTGTTGTAATATGAGTTGGCGGCGCAGGTAGAAACAAATCCGTTTCTTAAATTGGATCTGACAAACATTCCATCACTGACGTTTCTTAAGGGTGATGAGGTGTTCCATGTAGGAGAATATGAGCTACATTGTCTTCCTACACCAGGGCATACAGAAGGGCACGAACCTTATTCCTGTTTTTGATTAGAGGACCAAATCTCTTTTTGATACAAAGGACATTGCAACACCGCTGATCGGATCTCGAAATTCGATTTTTTTTGACAGAAGCTGAAGAGGGCGATTGTAGTCATCAACTGTTTTTGCTTGCAGCGTTGGATAACAGCGGTCATTGACGATTGGAAGCCCTAGGCTGCTTAAATGAATGCGAAGTTGATGCTTTTTGCCCGTCAAGGGAGCTAATTTCAGCAGAGCACGCGAGCCTTTTGCTTTGAGTAGAAATATTTTGGATCGGGCATTGATCTTACCCTTACAGGTTTGCATCCGAAACCATGGTTCCCCCCGTTCAATTCTGTTTTCCACAAACCACTCTGTCTCACAGGTCTGACCTGAGAACTCAACAACGGCTTGATAAGTTTTGTGCACCATCCCAGACATAAACATTTGTTGATAAAGGCCCCTGCTTTCCTTATTCGCTGATATCAGCACCAGACCAGCAGTTTCCCTGTCAATTCGATTAATAGGGGAAAGAAAAAGATTGCCGGTACTCCTTTTCAATCTGTTTATCAAAGTTTCGCTGACATAAGGGCCACTTGGGGTTACAGGTAGAAAGTGTGGTTTGCAGGCAACAATCAGGTGTTTACTATGATAGAGAATCTGCTCCTCAAAAGGAATCACCGGCTCTTCTGCAACTTCTCTGAAATAAAATAATCGCTGGTTGGGCGTATAGGCGGTGGTCAAAGAAACTGGAGTTCCGTCCTCTGAAAGTACCTTCCCTGACGTAATACGTTCCAGCCAAATCATTTCTGTGATCTTAGGAAAGCGATCAACCAGAAAGGCAAGTAGGGTTGGATATGGTTTTTTCCTCTCTGGCATGAACACTGTCGATGTGCCAACTGAAATGCCCAATTATTTCAACTCCCATATAGACAGAAGTGGTCCCGTTTTTTCAAACAGGGATAATTAACCATATCAATAAAAACGAGAAACAGGGCAAAGAATATGCTTGAATAATAAACGTTGCCCGCTGCCGGAATGTCTTAGCCCCTTTACAACCGCTACAATAGATAACGCTGCCCTTCCTTCACCAGTTCGAATGGGCTGTTTGCCAGATACGGTGCGTGATAGCCGAGAACTTTGCCAGAGATGGCCTGCTGGAGAGCTGCAACCTGTTCCCAGTGCGTATGTACACTGTGTGGGTTGTCAAACTCAATCTCATGGAATACCAGATCGCATGGTGCAAACCATGAGGCCAGTAATTCTTCACGCTTGAGAATGGAATTAATCTCCGCATCATACTTAGTGTCTCCCGAGTAGCCAAAACTCTTTCCGTTGGCCGATATCTTGAGGCCGACCGTACCGTATGGCAGGATGTGATGATTCCAGCGGCTTTCAATTACTATTGGTCCAATGTTTAATGGGGTCCCCGGCAGCAACGGAGTGACCCTGACATGGTCGTTGAGATCGGGAAAGAGTGGGGTGTATAGCTCCTGAAGGAGACGAAAGACAGTGCCGGGCGTAAGCAGGTTAAGCCGTCGCTTTTGCTTACGGGCTCTTTGCAGGCAGGCCGTAAAACCCTGCACGTGATCTTCATGGTTGTGGGTGAAGAGGACGTGGGTGACGTCGTCCCAGTGAATGTTGTGACGGGCAAGAGTGTGGGCCGGATAGCCGCACGGATCTATCCAGATCACATATTCATCAAACCTGACGATTGTGTTGGACGCGGTTCCGTAAAAGCCATTGCCGCAGCCGATAGGGATGATCTCCAGACAATCGCGTTTGGCCTTGTCCGCTGGAATAGATGCCAGCAGAGACTCAACCTCATCATCCGTATTCCCGGCGTGGTCAAAGTCCGATTCTGCGTATATTACCCTGCCTGCATCGGAGATGACGGTATTGCCGTCGCGGCAAACAATCTCCAGATCCCCGTTGCAGAATGATGGGTTGATCGATTGTGGCTGAAACCACCATGCCAGCCATCTCATGCGTACGATGGCCAGACGTTTTTCATCAAAGTAATAGGGGATGATTCGCCCAAGGTGATGGTGAACCTGTTTGACGTTACGATGTAAACCGATATATTTTTTTGCCAGCTCTCCCTGGCTCTGCGCGTGCCAGAGAATAAACTCTTCTCCAGTACGGTTGTCACCCGCCTGGGACACCTCCCAATCTGGCAGGACAACAATATCCTCACGAAATCCGTGTTCTTTAAGGAATTTTGCAATATCCGGCATACTGCCGATACGAGCCATTCCCTGTGAGGTCGCAATAAGATCTACATGCCTTCCGCAATAATCGATCCGCTGCACCCCGTCTGCTAGGTCTGTCAAGCGGCTGGTTGTCATTCAGGTATCCTTCTGAAGATGTAAGTGTTTACATTGCGGTTGATAGTATCGACTTTCACTTCAAGACAATAATCTAAGCCGGATGGGAATGGTTTCCAAAGTTAAATCAATATGTAATATGCTAATCATAAAAAATGTTGACACGCTTGAAGCCGCATTGTTATAAACATGTAAGCGTTTACATTAGAGGTTTTTATGAGCACCATTCTTGATGTTGCACGGCTTGCAAGCGTATCGACGGCAACGGTTTCGCGGGTGATAAACTCTCCCGACTCCGTTCGCGAGGAGACCCGGGAAAAGGTGATCCTGGCAATGAAAAAGTGTAATTATACCTATAATGCTCTTGCCCGCGGTTTCGCCACTAAAAGGTCAAATACCATCGGCCTTATCATTCCGACCATCAGTAATCCGGTTTTCGCCGACTCCACCATGGGAATCCAGGAATATGCGGAAGGGCAAAACATCAAGGTCATTCTCGGTAATTCATACTACAAGTATTCCCAGGAGGAAAACCTGATAAAAGTCCTGCGCGAGAGCCAGGTTGACGGCCTCATTATCACCACAACGAATCTTAAGGGGAAGGTGCTGAAGTCCCTGGTCGCCGAGAATTATCCGTTCGTGCTTCTCTTCAGCACGATCAAGAGCGGGCCGATATCCGCCGTTGGGATCGATAACTTCCGCGGTGGATATCTTGCAACATCGCACCTT
>QKCR01000046.1 GCA_003245575.1 Alphaproteobacteria bacterium
CAGACATATCCCGAAACAGCGGGTCGAGATGTTTTCGTATAACAGCGACCTCCAACTGTTTCGGTTGATCGCCCACATCCCCCAAGAGGTCAGCTTTCTTGCCGTGCCCCACAGGAATATAGCACGCGCGCCCCGCACGGGTTGCGAGTGAAATGCCGACCAGTTCCGCCAATGCGGGCGTTAGGCCGGTTGTCTCGGTATCGAATGCAAGAATGCCCGTTTCTTCTGCATCTTTTATCCATGCAACAAGCGTTTGTTCATCCTGAATGAGGGTATAATCTTGGACAACATCTTTTTGAATAGTCGGTGCAGATGTTACTTGCGGCGTTTCGTTTGATTTATGCGCGTTGGCATTGGCTGGAGATTTTCCGAACGGAATACGCGCAACGAGTGATCTGAAACCTTGTTGTTCCAAAAAGTTTTTAAGCGTGTCTGAGAACGGTTCTGTTGGAACCAATTTTTCAATCGGTTCATCAACAGGCACATGGGCATCAAGCGTGACGAGTTTTTTAGAGATACGCGCCAGTTCTGCGTTATCTTCCAGTGCCTGGCGGCGTTTGGGTTGCTTAATTTCTGCCGTGCGCTCCAATAGGTTCTCGAGAGATCCATATTCGGAAATCAGTTGCGCGGCAGTTTTAATGCCAATACCCGGAACACCCGGGACGTTATCGACAGAGTCGCCGCAGAGAGACTGGACATCAATGACTTGTTCTGGGGGCACGCCGAATTTTTCGATGACCTGATCGCGTCCGATATTAATTTGTTTCATCGGGTCCATAAGACCCACACCTTCCCTGACCAATTGCATCAAATCTTTATCAGAGGAAACGACCGTCGCAGTCATACCGTTTTCATTGGCAAGGCGGGCGTAAGTTGCGATTAAATCATCTGCTTCATAGCCTTCCTTTTCTAATGTCGGCAAACCGAATGCGACCGAGGCTTCACGAATAAGAGGAAATTGAGGAACCAAATCTTCCGGTGGCGGCGGACGGTTGGCTTTGTAGTCCGCATAAATCTCATTACGAAAGTTTTCACGTGTGTCAAAAATTATAGCGATGTGTGAATTGGGATGGGCGGTCAGCAATTTATAAATCATATTGCAAAAGCCCATCACAGCGCCGACAGGTGTTCCGTCAGGGCGTGTGAGCGGCGGGAGCGCATGGTAGGCGCGGAATATAAAGCCTGATCCGTCCACCAGTAATATTTCTTTTTTTTCACTCGTCATGATGCGCTTTGCCCTAAATAATCTTTTGCAATATCAATTGTCGAAACTTTTCCGACATGCTCCAAATTCTCTTTAATCCATTTTTTGCCTGCGGCGTGGCCTTGTTTCTTGAGCTTGGTCAGAAAGGCCCATGATGTATCATATTTTGAAGAGAGATCATATTTGCTCATGGCGTCTTCGGCACGCACAGCATGGATAAGTACATCTTTATATTTGTGTTTGTGTTCATCCTTCAACATGTCGCGTTCGAGAAGTTTTTGGACGAAAGAAATCGCACGCAGCTCTTTGAGAAGGGCAGAGTTAAAAGTGATTTCATTTAAGCGGTTTTCGATGGAGGGTGCGTCCATCGGCAATTCTTTGCGCACCAGCGGGTTCACGTGCACAATGAGGATGTCACAAATTTCTGTATCATAAAACAAAGGCCACAAAGATGGATTTCCGACATAACCACCATCCCAGAAATGATCTTTCCCGATTTTTACAGCTTGGAAAATATTCGGCAGCGTAGCCGAGGCCATCACCATATCGGCGGTGAGTTCTTCTGTTTTAAAAATACGCGCGTCGCCAGTTCTGACATTTGTCGCAGTAATATAAAGTGCAAAATCTTTATTCTTTTGAATTGCATCGAAATTTACCTGATCCTTCAAAATATCAAGGAGCGGATTATAGTTGAACGGGTTGAATTGATAGGGTGAAAGATTTTGCGACATCAAATTTAGAAAGTGCGTCGCATTATTAATGCTTTCTGTTCCCCAGCCGCCGAAAAATTGCGGTAGGTTTTCAAAAGATGATGCCAACCCCGACGATGCGGGACAAAATGCTGCGGATGCGTCTGAGACTTCATGCCAGAATTTTTCAAGTGCTGCACGCGCACCGTCTTCTCCGCCTTCCAAATAGCCTGATGCCATCACGACTGCGTTCATTGATCCTGCGGATGTCGCGCTGATGCCTTCAATATCAAAGACTTTACTTTCGAGAATTGCATCAAGAACACCCCATGTGAAAGCGCCGTGCGCGCCACCACCTTGCAGTGCCAAATTCAATTTCTTTTTCTTCACTTCTTTTGTCATTGTGCCTAACTTAGGCGGAATACCATCAAAAAACCAGAGAGCACTTGCGATTGCGCCCAAAAAAAGTGAAGATACAGAGATAGGGAGTTTTTATCATGAAGTCACAAGACATTATCCAGCGCGAAGATCATTACCTTGCCCACAATTACCATCCGCTTCCGGTTGTTTTGACAAAAGGTGATGGTGTTTGGGTTTGGGATGTTGAAGGAAATAAGTATCTGGATTTCCTGAGCGCCTATTCCGCTGTTTCAGCAGGACATCATAATCCGCGTATTTTGAAGGCCATGACAGATCAAGTTGGCAAGCTTGGTGTCCCTTCGCGCGCCTTTTATACGGATATTCTCGGTGAATATGCCGAAAAACTTTGTGCCGTTACCGGTATGGATCGCTTACTGCCTATGAATACAGGCGCAGAGGCTGTTGAAACCGCGATTAAAGCTGCGCGTCGCTGGGGATACCGCGTGAAAGGCATTGCCAAAGATCAAGCACGCATCATTACATGTCTTGGGAATTTTCACGGACGCACAACAACAATTGTCAGTTTCTCTTCCGAAGAAGATTATAAGGACGGGTTCGGGCCATTCTCAGATGGCTTTGATTTAATTCCTTATGGTGACTTGGCAGCTCTTGAGGCCGCGATTACACCCGAGACGTGTGCCTTTCTGCTTGAACCTATTCAAGGGGAGGCTGGTATTATTGTGCCTCCTGAAGGATATTTGGCAAAAGCTCAAGAAATTTGCCGCAGACATAATGTCTTATTTATTCTTGATGAAATTCAAACAGGATTATCCCGCACGGGTAAGGATTTTTGCTTCCAATATGAAATTGATAAACCTGATGGGTTAACGCTCGGAAAAGCCCTAGGCGGCGGTGTTTATCCTGTGTCTGCGTTCCTTGCGCGAAAAGAAGTTATGGATGTGTTTGATTACGGCTCGCACGGATCAACATTCGGAGGAAACCCTATTGCTGCTGCGATTGGCCTTGAAGCTTTAAAGCTTATGGAAGACGAAAAATATTCCGAGCGGTCATTTGAGCTGGGAGAGTATTTGCGCGGCAAATTGGAAGCTCTTCAATCTCCTCTAATTAGGGAAGTTCGCGGGAAAGGGCTTTTGATCGGGATGGAAATTTACACGGATAAAGTCTCGGCCCGTTCCATTTGCGAAGATTTGAAGACACGCGGTCTTCTGTGTAAGGAAACACACGCTACAACCATTCGCTTTGCACCGCCGCTCATTATCACTAAAGAGCAGATTGATTGGGCAGTTGGCGAAGTGGACGCCGTTCTGAAATCCAAAGCTGCTTAGTTTTCTCCCAAGTAAAAACCCGCCGATTGGCGGGTTTTAAATTCTTTAGCGCTCAGCCTTAGGCTACAGGCGCATCAACTTTCACAGGAAGGTCGGCAGCGATTGGCTCATCAGAGAGCATTTCGATCATACCTGTTGGTTGAACTGCGAAGTTTGCGATGAACAAAGCGTTTGAATAGTAAACAACTGCGTCACACAAGAAGTGACCTTGTTCGTTACGACCTTCATAGCTGGCTTCACGGACAGTTCCCTCGATAACGGCTCTGGTTTTTTCATCAGGCGCTTGCGGGATATATGGATCTTCCATGCTCTCAGCAATCAGGAATGGGCCTTCTTCTCCGCGAACGAAGAAGCAGAAGAACCGCAAATATTCGAGAACATTTTCTTCTGTGACAGCAATCGGCGCCTTCGCATTGACTTCATGGATCGGCGGGGATGTGCCATTCAGGCGGAACAGAGTCCCTTGATCGGCCAAATAATAGATTGCGAGGCGTGGTTTGCCCCAGCTGCGGTCTCTCAAACGAATGAGGACTACATTTTCATAAAATGGTAGAGCGCGCCATGATACTTCAGTTGTCGCGGATGTGGCATTATATTTCCCGTCAATCGGGTTGATTTGTGAGATGAAGCCTTCCAGTTCATCGCCGACGACTGCGTTCCAGTTATTGTCTTCGTACATTAGAAATCCTATGGGTGGTTGGACAAATTCCAGCCGCTAAAATAAGCGAAAGACTATGAAAAGAAAAGCGTTTTTTGCCCCCAAGCTGCAAGTTTGGGATGGGGTTTAGGGGTAGGGCCCTTGTTTTAAGGGTTTTTGTGACTCTTTTGATTGACTCTGTGTATGAATTTCTTTATAGACTGCGCTTCGGAATTGAAAAACGAGAAAGAATAAGTTTCTGGAGAATTATTATGACTAAACGCACTTACCAACCAAGCCGCCTTGTCCGCAAGCGTCGTCACGGTTTCCGCTCCCGTATGGCTACAGCCGACGGTGCAAAAGTGTTGTCCCGTCGTCGTGCTAAAGGACGTAAGGTTCTCAGCGCCTAGTGCGTTTTGAGCCATATGGGGAGTTTCTCCTGTTTAGGCACATTGTCTAAAGGATTCGTACCATATGAGAGCGACCAAAGAGACAAGCCAATTATTAAGCCGCCTTACTCAACAGGCGGCTTTTGATTCTTTACGCAAAACCAAAACCAGATGGGTTTCAAAGGGTTTTGCCTTGCAAGTGGTTGAACGTACCAATTCCTCTGAACCTTATGGATTCTGCGTGATTGCAAGTAAGAAGACAGCCAAAAGCGCCGTTGTCCGTAACCGTATGCGTCGTCGATTAAAGGCTGTTGCGCTTGATATTCTTCCGCATCACGCCAAGTCAGGTTTTGACTTTATGTTTGTAGCGCGCAAAGACGCCGAAACTCTCGATGCCGAGATATTGCGCCGCGATCTGAAATGGTGTCTTAAAAAACTCGATCTTCTTAAAGACTGATATGACCCGCAATCCTCTTACCTTTGTTATGCTCGGCATTATCCGCCTTTATCGGCTGATTTTTTCGGCGTGGCTCGGTAATCAGTGTCGTTTTTACCCGACCTGCTCCCATTACGCCGAAGATGCCTTTAAGATTCATGGGTTTTTCAAGGGGTTTGGGTTGATGGTCTGGCGCATTATACGCTGCAACCCTTGGTATTCCGGGCCATGGATAGACCCTGTGCCGCCCAAAGCACCAAAACACACTACACAGAACACCGAATAGGCCGCGACAAGAGAGGGTTTGCGCGATTGTGCCTTTCCCGCTATAAGAAGCCTGTTTCGATATATTGATAAATACTAAATAGCCTATGGAGCAGAGCGAGAGATGACATCTCCCATGAAATCCCCACAAACAAATCAATCCATGCACCCGCAGGATAAGAAAAATCTGATTATTTTTGCCCTTGCCGCCATGTGTTTGTGGTTTCTGTTTGATCACTTTGTTATGGGGCCACGCGCCGACGCTCTCCAAAAAGCTCGTGAAGAAGCCGCTAAAAATGCACCGCAGGCTGTTATCACACAAAAAATTTCCGTGCCGGAAGAAGAGATTATTCTCCCACGTGCCGAACGTTTGGAACAAAACACACGTATTACAATCGACTCTCCAGAACTTAAAGGCTCTTTGTCTCTTAAGGGCGGTCGTATTGATGACATCGTTATGAAACATTTCTTCGTTACTCTGGATGACAGCGAAAATGTTATTTTGATGTCTCCATCAGGATCTGAAGGTGCCCATTACACTGAAAGCGGGTGGTTGAGTGCTGATACATCTCTGAAACTTCCTGATCAAAATACTGTTTGGTCTGTCAGCGGTGATAATCATATTCTTGAGAAAGATGCTCCCGTTACGCTGACATGGAATAACGGACAAGGCTTGATCTTCTCTCGTACCTACGGGATTGATGACCATTACCTGATTACTCTTGTTCAATCTGTTGAGAACAAAACCGATAAGGCGGTTTCTCTTTATCCGTATATCTCTCTTGCACGTCGCGGAATCCCGAAAGATTTTTCTACTGGCGTCGCTTATGAAGGACCACTCGGATATGTCGGTGATGAGATGTATGAAATCGGATACGGCGATCTGCTCAAAGGGAAGAACGATTCCCATACAGCTTTGAACGGATGGATCGGATTTGGCGAAAAATACTGGCTCTCCGCGATCATTCCGTCCCAAATGAGCGAGCATACATACCGTTTCCAAGCTGTTCCAAATAAGAAAGATGAAAATCTTTCTCTTTATCAGCTGGACGCACGCGGTAGCGAGGTCATCATTCCTGCGGGCGGCAAAGCGGAAGATACCAGCAATATCTTTATTGGTGCTAAGAAACTTTCTCTCCTTAATGATTATCAGGACCAATTGTCTTTGCGTCACTTTGATTTGGCGGTTGATTTCGGTGTTCTTTATTTCCTGACCAAGCCGCTTTATACAGCTTTGATTTTCTTTAATGATATTGTCGGGAACTTCGGTGTTGCCATTATCCTGCTGACTATCTGTGTGCGTTTGCTCGTGTTCCCGTTGGCAAGCAAATCCTACCGTTCTTTTGCGGCCTTGCGTAAAGTCTCGCCAAGAATGGCCGAGATTAAAGCGCGCTACGGAAATGATAAACCTCGTATGCAGCAAGAACTGGTCAAGCTTTACGAGAAGGAAAAGGTCAATCCGATGGCCGGATGTTTCCCGTTGCTGTTGCAGATTCCTATTTTCTTTGCCGTCTATAAAGTGATTACCATTGCCGTTGAAATGCGCCATGCACCGTTCTTCGGATGGATACATGATTTGTCGGCTCATGATTCAATGTCCGTGTTTAACCTGTTCGGTTTATTGCCGTTTGATGTTCCGACATTCCTGATGATTGGCCCATGGTCTTTGGTGATGCTTGTTATGTTGCTGATCCAGAAACATCTGAACCCGCCGCCACAGGATCAAATCCAGCGTGACATTGCAAACTATATGCCTTGGATCATGACCTACATGCTTTCCCGTTTTGCATCCGGTCTTGTCATTTACTGGGCGTTCTCGAACATCTTCTCTGTTTGCCAACAGGCTTACATCATGCGGTCGATGGGCGTTCCGATTTACCTGTTCTCTCCTGATGCCGCGCGTGAGCACCACGACTCGCACAAACGCGAAACTGAAAAAGTTCTTGAGGCGGTTCAGAAAGAAAAAGAAGCTGAGGCCGGTACAGATGCAGAAATTGCTGATGCAACTGACTCCGATAAAAAAGACAAGAGCTAGATATGTCAGAGATCGACGCAGAAACCCTCCGCACAATCCGCAAGGTCTTTTCAGGACCTTGCGACTTCCGTTTGGGTATTGCCGATCTCAAGCAGCTCCCACCGAGTCAAATTCCCGAAATCGCTTTTGCAGGACGTTCTAATGTCGGGAAATCTTCTTTGATTAACGCTCTAATGGGGCGCAAAATCGCGCATGTCTCGCATACGCCGGGACGTACGCAGCAACTCAATTTCTTTGATGTGGGAAATCATTTCTGGCTGGTGGATATGCCGGGATACGGTTACGCCAAAGTTTCCAAAGAACTCAAGAAGAACTGGAATATTGTTCTGAGAGATTATCTCAAGGGTCGTCCGAACTTGCGCGTTGTCTTTTTGCTGATTGATAGCCGTCACGGATTAAAAGATACAGATATTGAAATGATGAAGATGCTGGATACGGCGGCCGTTGCTTACCGTATCATTCTGACCAAATCCGATCATCCCAAAAAAGCCGATCTGGAGAGCATGAAAGAAACAGTTGAAGGAAGTCTCAAGAAGCATCCTGCGGCTTTCCCGTTTGTGCAGCCTGTAAGTTCCTGGAAAAAAGATGGTCTGGAAGAATTACAGCAGACCATTCTGGGACTGATCTAGAGCTAAAGATTCTATTCCGCTTCAAGAATACTATAGAAGAGCTTCTTACCTGCTGCGTTTTGTACGCATAATGCAGGGATTTCTTCACAATCCGCACAATTTGTAATCATGAAATCGGCATTTGTTCCCGAATGCAGGCTATCGTCGATAAAGAGATTTTCTAGAGAGTCTCCGCTGACTGTCGGGATTGTTGTGTCGCCGGTCAGCTTCTTATTTAACGACTCACAAACAGGCGTTGTGATTTCATAGGCCACAAACAGAATATCGAATGTGCCGCTAGGGGTCCATTCTACGGAGTTAAAACGCCCGACATAATAACCGGGTGCTGGATCAACACCATCGTCTTCAATTGCTAATTTCGGTAAAGGCTTATAATTGAGACCGCCACCGTCCGGATGGAATAATTTGTCAATTGTGGGATCTGTATTAAAGTCCGTATCATCAGGCAACATGAAATCAAGGGCGTCATTCGGGACGTGCATAGCCTGCATTTGCGTAATCGCATTGGTTGTCGAGGCCGCGAATCCCAATATCTCGTTTACGGCAACTTCTTCACGGCCCTCGTTCAGATTGCTTGTATCGTCGCCCTCATCCCCACTTTTGGAGATAGCAAACATCAAGGCTCCGAATAGGATGATCGCAATCAGGATATAGAGAAATGCGTTACCGTTTTGATTTTTCATACGTTTATTCTACCACAGCTTGAGACATATGAATACACCCAACCGTGTTCCGGTTGGGGTAAATTAGATTGGCGATAATCATCGTCGCATGCTAGTCTGTGTCCTATGTCCATTGATCTTACCTTTGATATTTTGTCTTTGGGGCTCGGCTTTGCAGGTGGAGCTCTTCTTGTGTTCGCGCTGCTCTGGCCAAAGCTCTCGCGGTCCCGTGATGTCCAAGAGAGTATGAGTTCGGCATTCGATCTGATGGCACAAGAATCCTTGCGCAAATCCCAAGATCAATTTTTGCAACTGGCTCAAGAGAAGTTAAAGCAATCCCAAATGGAAGGCGCTTTTGATCTGGAACGTCGTCAAAAATCCATTGCCGATATGGTTGATCCAATCGGAAAGAGCCTCAAGGATATGGAAGGTAAAATTGAGTCTCTGGGAAAAGCTGGTGCCGGTCTTGAGGCGCAACTTAAAACTTTTTCGGACGATCAACGTTATTTACGTGAACAAACACAAAGTCTGGTTCAGGTTCTCCGCAATCCGACAGCGCGCGGACGCTGGGGCGAAATGCAGTTACAGCGCACTTTTGAAATGATCGGTTTTATCGAAGGCGTGCATTACACTACGCAAAAAGCTGTTGTTGCCGATGGCGTGACACAAAAACCTGATTTTATTGTGACGCTTCCAAACGGTATTCAGATTGTCATTGATGTTAAAACCCCACTTGATCCGTATTGGTCGTTGATAGACGAGACAGGAACCCCTGAGCAGGAAAGAGCTTTAGGTAATTTTAGCCAGAAAGTTCGCGATCATTTGAAAGCGCTTTCCACAAAAGATTACTGGCGTCAATTTGATAGCCCTGAGTTTGTTGTGATGTTCTTGCCCTCCGAAAGCCTTTATTCTTTGGCCGTTTCGCAAGACCAGAATCTGCTCGAGGAAGCATCGCGCTCTAATATCATTCTGGCCTCGCCGACGACCATCATGGGGTTATTACGCGTTGTCATGTACGGATGGCAGCAACAGAAAATCGCAGAAGAAGCGCAGACTGTTGCCAATCTCGGAGCTGATGTGTACCGCAGAATTTCTACATTCGGCGAGCATATGAGCAAACTGGGACGGTCTCTTAATTCTTCCGTCGATCAGTATAATAAATCTATCGGATCACTTGATTCTATGGTCATGCCTGCCTTGCGCCGCTTTAAAGATTTACAGGTTTCAACAGGCGGGAAGGAAATTCCCCAGATGGAGCCTATCGAGAAACCAACCAATATCCTCTCATCTCCGGAGCTTCAAAGCGAAGGGAACGATATGAGCATCACACCGTTCCCTGATCGATCCAAACACAGTATTGAACGTTAGATTATTGGTTCAATCCTTTACGTTCCGGATCATGATACGAGAATAATCCGTCCTGCTTAAACTTTACGCCCTTCTTGACGTTGAACAATTCTGTTTCCGTGATGTTGCCCATGGCATCAATAATGCGCCATTTCTTCAGATCAAATGTTCCGTCTTTTTCTTCAGTGAAGCCCAGAACCAATGTCCCTGATTCAGGCTGTTCTGTCTGGACCAGAAAAATTTGCACCAATTCACCGGCACGCATGATTTTTGTAACCTTTAAATCACCCGCGAGCTTGAGGTTTTTACGCAGCAGAAAATCCGCAAGAGTTTCCGAGATCGGTGCGTGAGACTGTTGCTTTAATTGTGCGTCATAGAAATAAATAAAAATTCCGTCAGCAACGACAAAGTCCTCGTTCGGCGGATCATATTGGAAACGCAATTTTCCCGGACGCGAGAGATAGAAGGTTCCGCGTTGTTGATGTCCGTCAGCGGTCGTTTGCACAAACCGCGCTTCGACTGTTTTTAAATGTGCGAAATAGGCTTCCGCTTTCTGGACTTCTGCAGGTTGGGCTGCATTCGCCACATTCGGCATCATCATTAGCGCAGCCAGAACCAGACAGATCGAGTAGATTTTGTGAACCATTTTTTTTCCTTTTCCAGTACCTACTTAGACTAAAACGGGAAAAAGGAAAAGCCTCCCCCGTACGAGTGAGGCGGTTATTGCAATTCCGTCAAAAATGCCTATTCTCATCCCCATGATGACATCCCCTGCCGCCCCTGCTTTTCCTCCTTATCTTGACGGGTTAAATCCTGCGCAACTCGAAGCTGCTCAGGCCCTTGACGGACCTGTTCTGGTCCTTGCAGGCGCAGGAACAGGGAAAACCCGTGTATTAACAACCCGTCTGGCCCATTTAATCCAGTCAGGTCGCGCTTTTCCATCCCAAATTCTGGCCGTGACCTTTACCAATAAAGCCGCACTCGAGATGAAAGAACGTGTGTCAAAATTATTGGGCGGCGCCCCCGTTGAAGGATGGGCTTTGGGGACTTTTCACGCCCTAGCTGCACGCCAGTTGCGCCGTCATGCTGATCTTGTAGGGCTAAACTCTTCTTTTACTATTCTTGATCCTGATGATTGCCTCAGGCTCATTAAACAAATAGCCGAAGCCCGTCAGATTGACGTTAAGAAAACGCCGCCTAAAATGATGATGGCGATGATTGATCGCTGGAAAGATCGCGCGCTTTCGCCGGAGGACATTAACCCGAAAGAAGCAGGTGATATTGCCAACGGGCAAATGCAGGCAATTTACGCCGAATATCAGACGCGTCTTCGGTCGGTCAATGCCTGTGACTTCGGGGATTTGTTGCTGCATATGATCCGTATTTTGAGAAATCCCGCCAATGACCAGCTGCTGGCTGATTACCATCGCCGTTACAAATACATTATGGTCGATGAGTATCAGGATACGAACGTTGCGCAATATATGTGGTTGCGTCTTTTAGCCCAAGGGTCGAACAACCTCTGTTGTGTGGGAGATGACGATCAATCTATTTACGGATGGCGCGGAGCAGAGGTCGGCAATATTCTGCGCTTTGAAAAAGATTTTCCGAGTGCAAAAATTGTTCGGCTTGAACAAAACTACCGCTCGACAGGGCATATTCTCGGGGCGGCGGGCGGTGTAATCGCCAATAACACAGGACGCCTCGGCAAGACACTTTGGAGTGACGGTGAAGACGGGCAAAAGGTTCGTGTGCAAGGTCTTTGGGATGGTGAAGCCGAAGCCCGCTTTGTGATTGAAGAGATTGAAAGCCTCCAGCATAAACGTGTCTCTCTCAGCCAAGTTGCTATTCTGGTCCGTGCCGGATTCCAGATGCGTGAATTTGAAGAACGTCTTATTCAAATGGGCGTGCCGTATCGCGTGTTTGGAGGACCTCGTTTTTATGAGCGTCAGGAAATTCGTGATGCCCTCGCCTATTTCCGTGTTGTTGTGCAGCCTGCGGATGATCTGGCTTTTGAGCGGATTGTTAATTTGCCTAAGCGCGGTATTGGGGATGCCACAATTAAAAATATTCGTGAGTATGCACGGACGAACGGCGTACCGATGACGGTTGCTACTGGCGATATGATTGCGAAGAACCAATTTAAAGGTAAAGCAGGAAATGCTCTTTCTTTGCTTATGACTGATTTCGCACGCTGGCAATCTTTGATTTCAACTACTGCACATGGCGATCTGGCCGGACAAATTTTGGATGAGTCCGGTTATCTTACAATGTGGCAAACAGATAAATCCCCTGAGGCACAAGGTCGTGTCGAGAACTTGAAAGAATTGATTGCGGGCATGGAGGAATTTGATTCCCTTCCTGCTTTTCTGGAACATGTTGCTTTGGTCATGGAAACACAAAATGCCGTGACAGGAGATGAATATGTTTCCCTGATGACGCTTCATGGTGCTAAGGGTCTCGAATTTGATTGTGTTTACCTCCCCGGGTGGGAAGACGGATTATTCCCATCCCAAAAATCCATGGACGAGAATGGTCTCAAAGGTCTGGAAGAAGAGCGTCGTTTGGCTTATGTCGGTATTACACGCGCACGCAAACAAGCTACGATTACTTTTGCTGCCAACAGACGTATGTACGGGAACTGGGTGAATGCTTTGCCGTCCCGTTTCGTTGAGGAACTTCCTGAAGACCATATCGAGGCTGTTTCGGAATCAGGGCTTTATCGTCCGGGACGCTCCCAGCATTGGGACTCCTCCGGATTGGAGCCTGAGCGTACGTCCTATCAACGTTCTACTCCTGCTTATCAGGCCACACCACAACACGCACCACAAAATCCAAGCTATACAAAACCTTCTGTTGCCGGATTTCAACTCGGGGACCGTGTACGTCACGCCACTTTCGGGGAAGGCCGTGTCATTCATGTCGCGGGGGCCAAGCTTGATATTCGCTTCAAAGATGGCTCTACGAAGCGGCTGATGGATAGTTTCGTTGAAAAAATCTCCTGATTTTTCTTGCAGATCACCCTTACATTCTGTAAAAGGTTTCATTACTCTATTTTCATAAGGATAAATTATGTTTCGTGTAAAGATGTTTATGCCGATGCCTGAAATTCCTGATTTCACAAATCCGGAGAATAATGAAATATTGCGTTATGCGTGTAGCGTCGAGGACTTACATCGCTTTGATCTTGAATTGGACCAATCCAAACCTGATCTGTCCATGAAGGCTATGGAATGCCTTATGCAGCTCCTGCACAAGCCGGAAGAATTTCCTGATCCTCACCATGTGGTCAAAGGTATCTTTTCAAAGGGTGTTCATCCGAATATTTTCTTTGCCCGACAGAACCTTATTTCTGCCAATAATATTCTTGCTCTTTGTACAAATGATGCGCGACCTGAAACAGCTCGTGCTGGTGCGTTGCTTCTGGCCGAGTTTATCAGATGCCACCATTTGGGAAGAGGAACAGAAGATTACAGTGTGAATGCCGATAAACTTGTTCGGGATGCAAAAGACTATCTGAAGGGTGCTTTCGATCAGACTAAGTTTTTTGACTCAGTTAAGATGATCCAAAACACAATGGTTGAGATGGTTCGTGACGTTGATTTATCAGGCCCTGAACTCGGTGCTGTCCAGATCTTAAATATGCTCTCTGATGATGCGTCCGAGATTGGCGGAGCGCGTTACTGGACGAAAAAAATTACTGCAGTTCGGGATGCGCAAGCAGCAAATATCGACTTCATTGGTACGAGCAACAGAAGATTTTCCTTTCGTTTTGAACCATGAGGTTTTTACCTCATAACAGCAAGAACTGAAGGTCATCGTTATCAGCCAACACGTGACCTCTATTTTGTTGCAAAGCAGTGTGATCTTATATATAACACTTGCGATAAATGTTGGGCAAAATTTTGCCGTATTTATGACCCTAAGCAGTTGAATCTATTTATATAAATTCATTTGTTTTAGGCAGCTTAGCGTTTAATTTTTTTAAAGGTATGACACTTAATATTTAGGAGTAAGTGTTTAAGGATGAGTACAATAAATTCTATTGAAACAGATGACCTTAAATTAATAGAGCAGCTTGTAAAATCAAGGAGACCCGACCTTAAAGGACCTTTGGTCTATATTAGAACAGGTTGGGAAAATTTAGCATTCGGCATAGAAGACCATATCGTCCGACTTCCCAAAAATGAGAGTGCGCTTAATGCTCTTCGTCGTGAGGAGCAATTCTGCCAATATGTTTTAGGGCTCATGCCGTCCTTAGCCACACCAGATCTGACTGTCCATGAAGTGGTTGGCTATCCCTTCTCTCTCCACCGAAAGATTGGGAGCGGATTATTCGCTCGAAATGAATACGAAAATTTATCAAATTTTGAAAAAGAAGAAGCTGCTGAAAAATTAGCTTCTTTTTTTATGCTCATGCATGAAACGCCACTGCATTATGCAGAAGAAACGCTTGGCGCACCAAAACGCCCCGGACCAAGTTGTTACGAAAGAATGGCGCAAACTGTTGAAGGAAGACTGGCACCACATCTTAAAGAATTTGGACATGACATACTCAGAGAGTATCGGGGCTGGCAGACAGAAAAACCACAATTGGTTTTTGGTCATTTTGATCTCCATGATGGAAATGTTGGTGCAGATTTAAACGGTAGATTGGTCGGTGTTTTTGATTTCGCAGATTGCGCCATCGGCGATGTTCATGCCGATTTTGCACCTCTTTTTTATATTAGTCCTGATTTGGCATACAAAACGGTAGCCCGTTACTCCGCATTAACAAATAAGGCGATAGATCCACGTAGAATTGCAGTTGCCGGAGCCATGTGCGAAATTTCAGATCTGGCAGGAGATCGCCAATCTCCGGAGTCGGATGAGTTTTTTAACCAGAAGCTTAATGAATGGCGCAATACTCTCTCCAGCGGGGGTCGTTCACGAGGCATCTCTTTCCAACGACAATTTAATATTTAAATCTTAATTTACTTGATCCTTAGAGATCGATGCACCTACCAAATAAACGGATAAAATGCCACCGTCGATTAAAAGGCTTCACAGATGGTACATATAATGCAGAAAAGGATTGAAACCATGCAAGAGTTGACTGATTTCGCTAATGCTCTGGCCGACGAGGCCGCAATCATTATCGCTCAATATTTCCGCCAGCCGGTTGCCGTCGACCATAAAACAAAGAGTGATCCTGTTACAGTTGCCGATCGCGCGGTTGAACAAAAGTTGAGACAAATGATCGAAGCACGTTATCCGGATGATGGTATCCTTGGTGAAGAGTTCGGCATCAAAGATACTCGGAACGGTCGTGTCTGGGTTCTCGACCCGATTGATGGCACCAAATCCTTCATAATTGGTCGCCCAAGTTTTGGTACATTGATTTCATTATGGGATGGCGACACACCATTGTTGGGAGTGATTGACCAACCAATTACCAAAGAACGCTGGATTGGTATTAAGGGACAGGCAACAACATTTAACGGACAGGTTGTTCATGTACGGTCCTGCCCAGATCTGAGGAATGCACGAGTTGGATCAACCACACCACGTTATATGACACCATCCTTGATAGTCGAATTAAATGAAAAGGTTGATTTTATTGCCTGGGGTGGTGACTGCTATCTCTACGGTCTGCTAGCTGGAGGGAATCTCGATATTGTCATTGAACAACATCTTGAACCCTTTGACTATGCAGCCTTAGTTCCTGTCGTTCACGGCGCAGGTGGGGAGATGTGCGACTGGAATGGGCGGCCTTTAACATTACAATCTAATGGGCAGGTCGCAGCTTTTGGTGATTCTTCGTTAAAAGAAGAAATATTATCAATGTTAAAAAATATTTGATGGAGTTATAGACGTGATACCCCTTTAGAAAATCGGTTTTTGTAAGATATTTTCTAAAACGTCAATGAATATAGTTTTTCTTATTTATGAAATGAGTTAGCACTCATTCTTCGAATGTCGGAATTTCCGAACGACGAGTTACTTTGTTGTCTTTGTCTAAAAGTAAGACGGTCGGCTGGTGAGTTCTTGCTTCTTCGGGGCTCATATGAGCATAGGCGCAAATAATCACCAAATCCCCCGTCTTAACCAAGTGCGCGGCCGCCCCATTAATTCCGATAATGCCGCTACCTCGTGGCCCTGAGATTGCATAGGTTGTCAGACGTTCGCCGTTGGTAATATCCAAAACATCGACCTGTTCATGAACCAAAATTCCTGCCTGATCGAGAAGATCCTGATCGACTGTGATTGATCCTTCGTAATCGAGGTCAGCTTGGGTCACAGTTGCTCTGTGTAGCTTGGCTTTCAGTAGTGAGAGTTGCATAGCTGGGTCATAGCGCAGAAGTCATAGGCTTGTAAAGAAAAACCCCGCTGATTTGCGGGGTTTCTTATTTCTGATTTTCTTTGCCTCTTATTTGTCGGCAGCGATTTCTGCATCAGTCGGTAGAGCCGCAGGCGTATCAGCCAATGTTCTCAGGTAAGCAACAACGGCCGCGCGATCTGCTGTCTTTTTCAGACCGGCATAGGTCATTTTTGTACCGGCTGCATAGGCTTTCGGTTTGTAAATGAAATGGGAAATTTCGGTATACGTCCATGTATCTCCGCCTGTGTCGGTCAAAGAACCGGAATAAGCAAAGCCCTCATGGGATTGTTTTTTACGTCCGATAATTCCGTACAAGTTCGGGCCAACGCCGTTTTTTCCGCCTTTATCAAAGGTGTGACATGCGGCACAAGCCTTTGCTACTTTCTCACCGCGTGCGACGTCTGCATCTTTCAACAGGGCCAAAATCGGTTCAGGGCCTGCTTTTTTAGCTTCACCGGCACCCGCAGGAGCTGTTTCCGCAACTTCAATCTTTACGGCATCGGTCTTGATTTCCGCAGGATCGACCAATTGACGGGATACGAAACCGGACAACCATGCGATGATACCGGCACAAACCAAAGCAGATAATGCTATATTGGATCTCATATTCATGTTATTCGCCAAATCTTTCTATGTGTGTTGTGATGTAAAATAACTCCACCTGCAGGAGTGACCTCCTGCCTCTTGTCGGGCACTATAACATAGTATATCACAGGGAAAAGACTGTTTTTATAGGGTATTTTAGACAAAATGACGCAAGACTTCGCTAATAGAACGGGCAAAATAGCATTTCAAGGGACTTTCGGGGCATTCTCGGATATGTCCTGTCGGGCTATGTTTCCGAAAATGGAAACCGTTCCCTGCCTGACTTTTGAGGAAGCGTTTACTTCGCTGGAAGCCGGTGCAGTTGATCTGGCGATGATTGCCGTCGATAACTCTCTAGCGGGGCGCGTGGCAGATGTTCATCACCTTTTGCCGCAAAAGAAGTTTTTTGTGATCGGTGAGCATTTCCAGCCTGTTTCCATGTGCCTATTGGCCCTGCCTGAGGCCAAAATGGAGGATCTAAAAGATGTGCATTCTCATACCCATGCTCTCCCGCAATGTCGGAAAGTCATTAAGGAATTAGGACTTACGCCACATGTTCATGCCGATACCGCAGGGGCCGCGGCCGATGTCGCCAAATGGGGAGATAAAAGTCAGTGCGCGATTGCGTCGAAGTTGGCAGCCGAGATTTACGGGCTTCAGATCATGCGCGAGGGAATTCAGGATATTCCGAATAACACGACGCGTTTTCTGGCTTTGTCCAGAGACATGGAACGCCCTCCTAAAGGATCAGGTGCTGTTCTTTCTAGCTTTTTCTTTGAAGTGCGAAATATTCCTGCGGCTCTTTATAAGGCACTCGGCGGGTTTGCAACCAATGGTGTCCAGATGACCAAGCTTGAGAGCTATATTGACCCGCAGTTTAATGTGGCGCGGTTTTATGCCGAGGTTCTGGGTTCAATCGACGACAGAAATGTCGGGCTTGCGTTAGAAGAATTGCAATTCTTTGCCAAGGAAGTCCAGATTATGGGGTCTTATCCCGCACATCCGTTTCGTGGCCTAGAGAGTTAAAAGATTTGAGACGGTATATAAACTTCCCGTCTCCTGTTCTTTCGGTCTGATCGGGCATAAAAAATTTTTCAGGGAAATAGCCAAAGAAAGATTCTCTGCCGCTTGTTCTGACAGTAACTTCCTCTCGGCCGAAGCTGTCATATATCCCTGAGAAACAAGTCTTTTGCGCAAAAGCTTTAGAAGAAGAAAAGCAATTAGTATAATCAGATTTTAGAACGAGCTCTTTCTGGACCTCATGCCCAAAGTACATATTCAATATTTTGCCGCCACCTATCATAAATAGGTAACAGAGCGACAGCATCAATAAAAAACCACCGACATATTTTATGCCCCACCCCACCTTCTTCTGACTACTAAAGAGAGGGATATGTCTTTTTCCTTTTTTCAAAAGCCATAAGTTGTATCCCAGCAGGGCTCCGATCAACATTGCATTTCCTAAAATTCCAATGATTACCCATAGAGTACTCGGAATAAATATTGTTCCCAAAATAGGGTATAGTGATATTGGTACTATGTAGATTGCAAATAAGATTCCAGGAATTTCTTTTACACTAAACCATTTTGGTTTAGATTTTAGGCGTCTTGGTTCGCGAGGGTCTTCATTTCTAGATATATATTTTCCTCCTGTAACCCTATTTATCTCCATGATAAACTTGACGAACGATGGATCGCGACGGATTATTTCTTGAAATGATATGCGGCAAAAGTGGGCTAAGTTATCCCGATTGATGTAGAGCTTATCTATTCCTGTGAACGGAATGTCATAGGATTTGTAGTGTTTATGATTTAGAACAAACGAAATTTGATCTTCCGTAATGGTGGGGACTAGAATCTCCCAAGGAATAATCTCCAGATTATTTATGCGCATCCCTGATCTGAATACGTCTATCTTTAGGGGGAAGAGCGCCATCTTCCAGTTCTTATATGCATGAAGCGAGGACAAAAAGAAACTTGCTCCTATGCATATCGCCGCCATGTCTTCAGAAATTTTTCCATTTTTCAAATACAATAGCCCTATCAATAGGACGCTTATCCAGGAAACCTGCAAGAAGATGGGTTTTAGAGGGGTTATTCGGCTGGATTGAAATGCGCAAAGTGGGGTTTCCATACTTTTTCCTTTTATAAGGCGTGGGGGCATGCTAAGGGTGGGGTCTTCAAGACACTAACAGTATAACTTAAGGATTTTATCATGCCAACACACGCCCAGCTCGCTGCCCAGCTTTTGCGCGATGCCGCGACTTTCTTTCGTACCATTGCCGAGCAAAACGAACATCTGAAAGACCAGATGGGCGAAAACGCAAATCTGGTTGAAGTCAACCCGATGGGTGAGATTGCAGGCGGTGAAGGCGGTCACGGACATCACCACCATCATGACCATGAAGGCGGATGCTGTGGTGGTCACGGTCATGACCATGGGCATGACCACGATCATGGCGACGGCGAGTGTGATGGTGAAGGCGGTTGCGGTGGCAAGGGCGGCTGCGGTCACTAGACCCTAATCAATTCTAGATTTCCAAACCTTCTCCCTTGTTTGTATTCTCTTGGGGAGGAGGTTTTTTAGTTTCAGGGCTCATCATCTGTTTCTTTTTACCAGGGGCAGCACACGCGTTTTTCAAATAGTCGAATTCTTTTTTTGTCAGGATGGATTTCGGTTTTGCGGGCTGTACATCCATCTTAAGTCGCTCGAGACGCTCTGCCGTTTCCGGATGCGTCGAGAGAAATGACAAATTTGTCTGAAGCTGTTTCATCATTTCAGAATCTGTTTCGTCCATACGTCCCAGAAAATTAATCAGGCCTTGTGTCCCGTATCCGCCTTTCGTCATGATGTCCTTGGCATATGCGTCAGCCGCCAATTCTTTTTCACGTGAATAACTTAGCCCCGAGAGCGTTGCCGTAAATTTTGTGATACTTGACGAGTCCCCTCCAGAGAAAGAAAAAAGAGCACTTAGACCCAGTTGCTGCATCATATATTTAATGGCATCTCTATGAGTGATATGACCGATTTCATGTGCGAGAACCCCCGATATTTCCTGCTCTGTCTCAACCTCTTTCAGAAATCCTGTCAAGACCGCCATATTATTTCCGGGTAGTGCGAAGGCATTTGATGTTTCTGTTTTATAAAGATGCACTGTAACCTTCATGTCTTTATCATCCTGATGGGATAACAGATCATCAACAATTTTATTGAGCAGTCTTTCAGCTTCTACGTCCTGACAAGGTTTAAACTCCATCGCCATAGATTCCAGAGCACGGTCACCAATAGCCTCCTCTGCACTTCGCGGAACAAAAATTGCTGTTTGTTCCATGAGCTTTCCAAAGAGCGGCAATCCGATTAACAGGAATGCAGCCGTGGCCGCGATAAGTCCGCCGAGCGTTTTATAGTTTGTCGAAAAAATATAAGTTGCCTGGTCACGCCGTCTTAGGCCTTTTTGAATAAGACGGAATGTTTTTTTATGAGCACAGTCGAGAGTAGCGCCGAATTTTTCTTTATGCTCGACACTCCCGCCCAGACCATCTGTCCAATCGTGATTAACTTTGATGATTTCGTACGGCCAACGCGCAACCAGATCGAGACATTCTTTATCCCGATAAATACATACCCCCTGACGAAAAATCTTCAGATAGACATCTATCTGTTTTGAGGTTTCTCCGCTGGTGTATCTGGCTTTGTGATGCATTATCTAGAATCCGAAATCCATGCTGAGATCAGCAGCGAGAGAATCACCAGTTCCGTCAGGATCATTATTCTCAACCTGCTTCACCTCAAGTGTATTCAAGTCGCCACCAACTTTTAGACAGCCAAGATAGTAACGGATATTGCGCTGGTAAACGAATGGCATCAACAACCCCAGCGAAAAGATGACCATTAGAATGTTCAAAAGGCTCAGCTTGAGCAACCCGCCCCCCGTCATTGTGCATTTGAACCGTATATGTTCAATTGTCAGGCCGCGAAATTGCTCTCTCCACAGAGCCGCCTTGTACCAAAGACGGGAAATCCATGCGACACCAAAGATTGATGCAACCCACGCCACACCGAAGATGATAGATATACCAAGTCTGGTCGTGTCATCATGATCTGTCTCTTTCAAAACATCGGGTGAATCCCCTGTGTTTTCTTCTGTATCAGCTCTTTTTGTATGCGTGGGTTGTGCTGCCATCATGCTATGATCGGCATAGATGTTGTATGTTTCTTGTGTCTGTGACGGCTGCACCTGACGTTCGACTGCGGGCTTACGATCTTTAAGTTCATGCAAAATACTTGTCATCGTTGTAATCATCGGAATGAAGGAAATGACTGTATAGGCTAGGATAATTCCGATTGTTTTCAAATTTGTTTTCTGGAGCTTTGTACTATCTCCCTTATACGCAAATTTGGTCTCCCCAAATCCCATGCGATTGCCGATATAGTCCCATTTAATGACATCGGATTCGGCAATTTTATATCCGAAGGAGATGAAATTCCAGAACGTCCTTTTCAAGGCCAATTTCAAAAAATGTCCCGCGTGTCCACCAAGAATAAAGCGTATACCTTTCCATCTTGTTCGAGAAAGTCGGTATCTGAGTGACATATACATTGCAAGAGACATGAGACACACAAACCCCATCAGGCCAAAAATATAAATGGCAGGAATTTGCATGGCGAATGCCACAGGCCAATAAATCAGCATAGATTTCAGGAAGCCGACGAAAAGCTCTTTCCCTGTTCCTGTATATTCCATTCTGTTTCCGGCAAGAACCGTATGGGATGCCATATATTTCCGGATACGTGTTTTGCCCCAGAAGGAGTAAATCCCCAATGTACAAATATTCAGCAGTACATTGACGAGGAAGATTTTATACAGTTCCAGCACCGACCCTGTGTAGGTTGGCCTAAAAACAGGCGTCTTTTCCTGAGTTTTTTCATGAGCAGGCCCTTGTTCGGGCTGTCGAGACTTTTTCTCTGGCGCGGTCATGAACGACCGCGGCGGTTGATCTTGATTCTCGTTATCCATAATCTTGAAATGACACCTTTCCAACGCTATTAAATCGGAAAATTGTTAAGTAACCCTTATACCGTGGGTTGTTGACTATCTGATTTGCTTCTGTTTTGTGGCTCCACTCATTTCTTTTTCCCGATAATACTTAGAAAACTTGCCTTCTAGGGATGTTATGGCTAGAATTTAGCTACGCTTCGAGGGGTCTTCTTCCCTCGCCCCTCCTTAACATAATCTTTAATTCTAATTTTTTGATATTTTATATAGTCCATGGCCCGCTCGTCTTCTCTTCGCGCTCAAAAACAGTCCCTTTTCCTCCGCCTCTTCCCTGAAAGCTGGCAAGATTATCTTCTGGAACGGTTTCACGATGTCCGCGCTTTATTCGTGACCTTTATCGGCGGCTTCTTTTTGTTGTCACTTCTCAGCTACCATGCAGGTGACCCGTCATTAAACACCGCTTCTGAGCCTGAATCAGTTCACAATCTGATGGGCGCTCCGGGAGCTTATTTATCTGATTTTCTTGTCCAGATTTTCGGGGCTGGTTCCGTTGTATTGGCCATCGGCTTTTTAGTTTGGGGATGGCGTTTGTGGAAGAAAGAGGATTTTGGTCCACTTTGGGGACGCATGATTGCCCTTCTTTCCTCTGCTTTACTTCTCGGTATCGCAGGGGGTGCTATTCCCGGCGGTTCATGGATCTCCCATGCGACGATGGGCGGAGCCGGTGGCGTTATGCTGCTTAACATGATGACGGGTTGGGTCGACGGATGGATTTCTTTTTATCCGCATATCATTGTGGCTAGCGTGTGCGGCCTTATGGGATTAGCGTTATGCGCAATCGGGATTGCTCTGCGCCGCAGTGAACGCCAAGCAGTTGTTGAAACATTTTTGAGCGGTGGCGCTGCAACTATCGGCGGTGCCAGTTCATTGTGGGAGCGTATTCAATTATGGCGCGCGCCGCGTGAGGAAGAGTACGAAGAAGATAGCGAGGAAGAAGAATACGAAGAGGATGAGGAGTACGAAGAAGAAGAGGAAGAAGACAGTGATGACGACTCCGAGTATGAAGAAGATGAGGAGTATGAGGAAGAAGAGAGTGACGACAGCGAAGAGGAAGAGATTGCTGTCGTTCGCCCCAAGAAAGCTGCTCCGAAACCTGCTAAAGCGAAACCATCCAAACAAACGCAATTGAATCTGCGTGACCATTCCGAGTGGGATTTACCGCCTGTTGATATTCTGGAAGAAGTTCCAACCCAACAAAAAGATGATCGCCTTGATGAGACTGCTCTGCGCCGCAATGCCGAATTGCTGCAGAATGTCTTAAATGATTACAACGTCAAGGGAGAGATCAAAAGCATCTATCCAGGTCCTGTCGTTACGCTTTATGAACTGGAGCCAGCGCCGGGGACAAAAACATCGCGTGTTGTGTCTTTGTCTGATGATATTGCCCGTTCTATGTCCGCCGTTTCCGTACGTGTTGCTGTGGTACCTGGACGCAATGTGATCGGGATTGAATTGCCGAATAAACGCCGTCAAACCGTTTATCTCCGTGAATTGATTGAAGGCGGTGAGTTTGACAAAACACAAAGTAAACTGCCTTTGGTTTTGGGAAAAGATATTGGTGGCGCACCGATTATCGCTGATTTGTCACGTATGCCGCACTTGTTGGTTGCGGGGACAACAGGTTCGGGGAAATCTGTTGCTGTTAACACGATGATCCTTTCGATGCTCTATCGTTTGCCCCCTGAAAAATGCCGCTTTATCATGATTGATCCCAAAATGCTGGAATTGTCCGTGTATGATGATATTCCGCACTTGCTATCTCCTGTCGTGACAGATCCGGGTCGTGCGGTTGTGGCCTTGAAATGGGCTGTTCAGGAAATGGAAAACCGTTACCGCAACATGTCAAAGCTTGGTGTGCGTAATATTGAAGGATATAACTCGCGTATTCGGGATGCGATCAAGAAGGGCGAGATTCTGATGCGCAAGGTCCAAACAGGTTTTGATCCTGAAACGGGCAAGCCTGTTTATGAGGAGCAACCTCTGGAATTAACCGAATTGCCTTACATTGTGATTGTCGTTGACGAATTTGCCGATTTAATGCTGGTCGCCGGAAAAGATGTTGAAAATGCGATCCAACGTTTGGCACAGATGGCACGTGCTGCTGGCCTTCACTTGATCATGGCAACACAGCGTCCGTCCGTTGATGTGATCACGGGCGTTATCAAGGCCAACTTCCCGACACGTATTTCTTTTGCTGTGACCTCGAAAATCGATAGCCGTACCATTCTTGGTGAGGGCGGCGCAGAAATGCTGCTTGGTATGGGGGATATGCTCTACATGGCAGCAGGCGGACGCATTACACGTGTTCATGGACCATTTGTATCGGATGGTGAGGTTGAGGAAGTTGTTAACTTCCTTAAAGCGCAAGGCGAGCCTGCCTATCTCGAGGAAGTCACAGAAGGCGAGATGTTCGGCGAAGGTGGAGAGTTTGGTGAAGAAGGCGGCAATGGTGGTGCGGCTTGTGATTCACTTTATGATGAGGCTGTCGCTCTTGTGGCACGTGAAGGCAAGGCGTCGACCAGTTTTATCCAGCGTCATTTGCAAATCGGATATAACCGTGCGGCCCGCATTATTGAACATATGGAGAAGGAGGGCGTTGTCTCTCCCGCTAACCGTGTGGGCAAGCGCGAAGTCCTCGTTGGAAACCGTTGATTTTCCTAGAGCCTAACCCGATGTTAACGTTTCACCTGCTATGATCTATACGGGTTAGGTTTACATTCGTATTAAGGTTGGGTTAACTTCTTTCTATGACACAAAATACAACAACGCTTCCTGATGTCCCTATGGGCTGCGGTTGTGCGCAGTGCCTGGCTTCCAATGGCTTGGATTCCGGTGCTTCAGCTATTTCTTCAGATTATGTGACGACAGCAACAGGCACAAAAGGTGAAGCAGACGACCTCAATACAGGTTATACGTGGGGCACAAATAACCTAACCTTTAAATTTCTAACTTCTCTTCCTTCCTACTATAGCCCGAATGATGATGAGTCTAATAATTTTCAGGCCTTCAATACACAAATGAAGACCGCGACGCGTTCAATTCTGGACATGTTGGAAACCTTTACCAATGTACATTTTACCGAGGTTACAGGAAGCACCTCTTCCCAAATCACCTTTGGACAAGCAACTCTACCGACCTCTGTCGGAGCTTGGGCCTATTATCCGGGTGTCTCGAGTTATAGCGGGGATGTCTGGACCAATAATTATTACTCTGCGACGACAACACCCGCAGAAGGGAATTACGGTTTTTATACCTTGATGCATGAAATCGGTCATGCTCTGGGATTACAGCACTCCTTTACCGCCGGACTTTCCGGTGATGAAAACACAACCATGTATACCGTCATGTCGTATGACTGGAGTCCCTACTATGCTTCAAGCTATATGGTTTACGACATCTATGCCTTACAGCAAATCTACGGCGTTAATAATACCTATGAGACAGGGGATAATGTTTATGTCCTCAATGGTTCAAAAGCCTACACCATCTGGGATGCGGGCGGGAATGATACTTTCGATGCGTCTGCACAATCTACCTCTGTTACTCTGGATTTACGTGACGGCGAGTTAAGCTCGGTCGGGATGGATCGGAATATCGGGATAGCATTTAATGCGATTATTGAGAATGCCATTGGCGGATCAGGGAGTGATGTTCTGATCGGGAATGATGCCGATAATATCCTTACCGGAAATAACGGAAATGATGTTTTTATTGGGTCAGATGGAACGGATACCATTAATGGAGGTCTAGGAAATGACCGCGTGGTCTATAATATAAATATTTCCAGTTTTATTGTTTCGCAAGTTGATAGCACAACTGTTTCTCTGACGGATATAACTGGCACATACGACACGGATATTGTTTCTGGCGTTGAGAATTTTGAATTTAATAATACGACTTATAGCTTTGCCGATATGGAAGCGCTCTCTCAAAGCGGCGTTGCAATCACGTCCCATGTTGATTTGCGTGTTTACACTAAGAACGGACGCTGGACTTCTATTGATTCCTATCTGACGGGCACACATGAGTATAATTTGTCTGACTTTCGCTACCGTGGCGATGACACACTACTATCTCTTAATCGGGACAAGGATGCACCTACTGACAATCTGATTATATCTGTCAATCAGACATATGCCTCAGCTATACGACAGGTGTTTCTGAATGATATTGGTGAACTCGAGGACATAAACGTTTCAGGAACACTTGTATTGAAAGTGAACGCTAAAACCAAAGCCCAAGACATTAATTTTGATCTTACCGATGTTACGCACACAAACCTTTATACCGGAAGCGGCAATGATACAGTTTTACTTACAAATGACCTTACGCCCCAAGAAAGATCCAGTCATTATATAAACACGGGCGAAGGAAATGATACAGTTCAGATCACAATGCCTTCTTCAAAGGCTTTTGTTTACGCTGTTTTAGGTGATGGAGATGACATCTTTGACGGCTCCACTTATCAAGGATACTCATCTCTAATCTATGGCGATGGCGGGCATGATACTATTACAACAAACTCTAGCCACGATACAATTTTCGGCGGTGATGGAGATGACATTATCTCAGCCGGTGACGGAAACAACAGAGTTTACGGTGGTGATGGGAAAGACACACTGACCTCTGGATCAGGAAATGATAGAATTCTTGGGGGTAACGGTGATGATATTATCTCGGCTGGTAGCGGAAACGATGTCATAGATGATCGCAGTGGTGTGAATGACATTGATGGTGGGGCCGGTGATGATCGAATTGCAGGTAGCGGAACCATCCAAGGCGGTGATGGAAATGACAGAATATCTGGTTATTACACTGATGATACTATCTATGGCGATGACGGGAACGATGTTATTTCAGACAAGTATGGCAGCAACTCTTTAAGCGGCGGCTCAGGGAACGACAAGATTTACGGAAGCGGCTCCCTTTACGGAGATGACGGAAATGATGTACTTTATGGCTACGGTTATGATGACCATCTTGAAGGTGGGGCTGGTGACGATGTCCTTATCGGAAATAATGGCAATGATTACCTTCTAGGTGGTGACGGGTACGATTACCTCTGGGGAGGAAAAGGAGCAGATATTTTTGCCTTCGACAATTTAAACAACGTTGACTACGTCCGTGATTTTAGTAAAGCAGAAGATATACTCGACCTATCATCCCTGTTGACGGGATACGATCCTGTAAATGATGCTATTGCTGACTTTTTGCAAGTGACAACCGTTGGAAAAGTTACCTACCTCCAGATCGATGTTGACGGAAGCGCGAATGGGGTAAATTTTGTTGACGTTGCCAAGATCAATGGCCTTAAAGGGGCTGATATGCAAGACCTTCTCGATAACGGCCAGCTTGTCTACGCCTAATTTCTATCTCGCGATCAGGACTTGGTAATATACTCTTGGTTGGGAGAGTGGTGATGACGCCAGCATATCACTAGCCATGGATGCCACCAACGCACAGCCAGATCTCTTGCCGTTTGTCTTAGCTGATGAAATGAGTGTTGGGATACCGCTGCTGTACGATCCTGTGAAACCGTCTGCCGTTATTCCACTGCCGGATATTGGTGCGGTGTCAGTTTCTGCTTCTATATCAATCAAAACATTTATTCTGTGACAGACATCTTCATTGACTCCGGGTAATATCGCAACGAGATCTGTATTTGTTGTTCCTATATCCTCAATCGCTATGCCTGATGTAAATATCCAGTCATCTCCCCCCGTACTTCCGGTTGGTGCTGTATCCCATTCCAGACCGCCCCCATCAAAGTCGAACACTTTACAATCGTTCGTCGTACAAGCTGCGTTCACGTAATTTCCGTTATATTCAAAACTGATGTCTGATTCAGGTATACCGGCCAATTTCAATCTGGAGATTGTTTCGCTAAAGCGGTTTCCTGAGTCAATGATCTCGGAAGCCAAAAGACGTACTTGTTCTTGAGAAAGATTCTTAGCGCCACTCGAGCTTCGGGAAATGGCGTATGTCAACGCCGCGAACAATGCCACAGCGATTAAAATTATAATGAAACTGGAACCACGTTCCGATGGGGAGGGAGCAAAAGATGTCATGGTTTAATTGTATCCCAATTTTTACGGGATGCGAACAAATAACCGAAAATCTTCAAGCTGACTTTTGGGGATATGAACCGGAATCTTGTCGATACCTTTGGCGGCCAATGCCAAAAACAGATCTCTGCCGGAACCGATTTCAATATTGTCCATGATCCCGATCCCCAATACAGGGCGCTCCAATACTTGTCCTTTATCAATACGCTCTTCAGCAGTAAGTCGGCGTACGCGCACAGTGTCAGTCATATCGGCAGGTTTGCGAATTGTGCCGTCCTGATGCAGCCATTCATGGGCAAAGAGGGATTCTCTCCAACTGGCCAGTACGGGTGCAACCAGAGCTTCCGCCATAATAAAGGAGGTTTCTCGCCCTTTGAGAGCGGCATTTTCTTCGAAACGGGATGGACCAAGTTCCATATTTTCCTCGCTTTTCAGCGCTTTTTGCCTATGGGCCTGTTCTGGCCTATTGGATAATTCTTCAGCTCAGTTTATAAAGGAGAAGCGAATAAATTCTTAAAATAGCTGCGGGAAGCTGAATATCCTCCCGAATGACTGAAAAAGGACCTTAAAATGAGCCAAATGCCTGTAAACCAGCCTGTTCCACAGCACGAAGTGATTGAGGTTGACCATCATGCGTCCGGCGTCAAATGTGACGGCGGGAACGGCGTTTTGGGCCATCCGGCTGTCTATTATGCGTTTGACGGGAAACCAACCGTCACCTGCCTCTATTGCGACCGCATATTTGTCAGAAAATAGCTCTTCCATTCCACCAAAACCCTAGACTCCTCTGTGGGCAATTCTATATAATATTCTACAGATAGTGGTGGTGCTGCCGATGCGGGCTGCTGCGGTGTTAACTTGCTCATAAGAGGAGTTGGAGTAATGTCTTCTGCACGTATTTCTTTATTTGATTCCCCGTTATTTTTAGGTTTCGACCAGTTCGAACGTACGCTAGATCGTGTGCGCAAATCTGCTCAAGAAGGGTATCCTCCCTATAATATCGAACAGATCGGTTCGGACGGATTGCGGATCACGCTGGCTGTTGCCGGATTTTCTATGGATGATCTGGATGTCGAGATCGAAAATAACCAGTTGGCTATTCGCGGACATCAAAAGGAAGATGACGGAGAGCGCATCTTTTTGCATCGCGGGATTGCCGCACGCCAATTCTTAAGAACTTTTGTTCTGGCTGACGGGATTGAGATTGCGGGTGCATTCATGGACAACGGATTACTTCATATTGATATGAAGCGGATTATGCCTGAATCCACTGCTCGCAAAATCCGTATTCATGATGGCGCGCAAGTGTCGCAGACGATGCAGGTCAATAAGCAGATTTCTCATCACCCATTGGATACGGCGACTTCCAAGGTGTCAGAAGTCTCTGACGAAGCAGATATATAGCGATAAAAGAATACAAAAATATTCTTAGAAATTGCCGTACCGATAATGGTATACTCTATAGTAACAGTTCGGATTTTGCAGATATGCCTCTCTTTACCTGCGATGTCTGCTTACCGGAGGTCTAGGTCACATGAAACTAAATGAACAATTAGAGCTCTTGAAAACACTGTCTCCGCAGGCTTTTCTGGCGTTCGGTATGGGGCAGGTTGCTTATGTGCGCCCTGTTACAATCAATAACCAGCAAGTATTTTCTTTGCATGCTGCCGACGGGACAGCCCTCACTCTTGTCGACTCGCTCGAAGGGGCTTGTGCATTGGCGCGCCAGAACGATCTGGATGCCGTTACCTTGCAATAACCTCTCCGCTTCTTTTCTTAAATATTCTTTAGGATTTGTTTTCTAAAATAGGATTGCATGCCGATTTTGGCGTGCATTTCGGGATGTCCACAGGAGATGTCTTATGAACGATTTTGGTGTGCTTGGTAGCGTACTTGGATCCACTCTTTCGCCTTGTTCTCATCAGGAACAAATCTTTCACCAAATTCGTGATCTTGTTCTAACGCAGCGTCCCGTTCATCCCATGCATATCCTTAGAAAGCCTGTTCTGACTTTTCAGGCCAGGCGTTTTCTTGACGGGTTCAACGGCACTGTTATGTTCGCAGTAAAAAGCAACCCGCATGAAGATGTCATTCGCACCTTGATCCAAGCAGGTATCACATGTTTTGATGCTGCCTCTATTGAAGAGGTGCGTCTGATCCGACGTCTTTCGCAGGATGTACGTATCCATTTTATGCATACCGTTAAAACTCGTGAAGCTATTCGGGAAGCATATTTTGATCATCAGGTTCGCGTGTTTGTGATTGATACACTTGATGAACTCCACAAAATATTGCACGAGACAGAGCTTGCAAGCGATCTGACAATTTTTGTCCGATTAGCCTTGCCGAAAAACAAAGATGCTACCGTTGATTTTTCTGCGAAATTTGGTGCAACACCAAAAGGTGCTGCTCTTTTACTACATGAAGCACGTCTTGTATGCTCACGGCTCGGGATCATGTTCCATCCGGGTACGCAATCTTCCAACCCTGAGATTTTTACTAAGGGACTGACCGTTGTGGCCGATGTGATTAAACGTGCCAATGTTAAAGTCGATTGTCTGGATGTGGGTGGAGGATTCCCTGCACCTTATCCGCATAGAATAATTCCTGATCTATCGCTGTTCTTCCAATTTATTCATGATGGAGTCAAAGCCTTCGGATTTGAGGGCATGGATTTATATTGTGAGCCCGGTCGGGCGTTGGTTGCTGAAGCCGGCCTTTTGGTCACGCGAGTTGAGTTGCGCAAAGATAAAACCCTATATCTGAATGACGGCGTTTACGGCGGATTGATTGAAGCTGCGAAATGGGCCGGTGAATTTGCATTTCCTGTCGCCTGTATCCCTCAAGACGGATCAGATGTGACAGAAGAGACGGCCCTTCTTCCGTTTCGATTTTGTGGGCCAACATGTGACTCGTTGGATATGATGAAGGGCCCTTTTGAATTACCTGAAACCATTCAGGAAGGTGATTGGGTTCTGATTGGCATGAACGGGGCTTATAGCAACGCTTGTCGCACTGATTTTAACGGGTTCGGGCAAAACAAATTCATCAGCGTCGATTTTTAAGCCTTTCCCTTTTGCGATAAATATCCTAAATCCTAGGGTATGATTTCATTTGAAGCCTGTCTTGTAGCTGCTCATTTTTATCCGCTGGCGCGGGTACGGGTTTTGCGATTTGCTCCTATTGATCCCGAAAGAGAGACGTTTCCCCTTCATCAGGCCGGAGCTTATGCATTGGTCACGTTCCCGGGGCATAGTGCCCGCCCTTATTCCGTTGCCAATGTCGCAGACGGACATATTCTGGAGTTCCATATTCGTTTGGGTCAAAGTGGTATCAGTCAATATGTCGAGCATGAATTGAAGATCGGAGATATTGTCTCGATAACGGGTTTTGGCGGTGGCTGTCTGTTTCAACCTGATTGCAATAAACCAATTCTATTGATTGGCGGCGGGACAGGCCTCGCACCTTTGCTGGCAATCGGTGAGGCGGCTCTTGCAGAAAACCCTTCACGTTCCGTTACCCTTTATCTTGGGGGGCGGCACAAGGATGATTTTTACCTGAACGGGTTCTTGTGGGATATGCAGTACCGATTTTCAGCGTTTACATTCTACCCCGTGATCTCCCATCCAGATGCAGCGCAGTCTAATGAGGAGGGGTATCTTTACGGGCTAGTTGGCGAGATTGCTTTCACGCAACAGAACTCTCATCCATCCCGCCTTGCTGCATTTACCGAGGGCCGCATTTATGCATCCGGTCCTGTTGAAATGCTGCGTCAGGTTCATGAATTGGCCTTGTCGAACGGGTTCGATCCTGATCATATTCATTCGGATCTCACATCCTTTCCGTCAACGTATTCAGCAGAACAGGAACATAGCCCATGAAGCAAGATGGACCATTGTCCCATATGATACGCCAGCTCTCGGTTTTACCGGGATTAGGGCCACGTTCTGCTCGCCGCGCGGCACTTACCCTCATCAGCAAGAAGGACGACATGATGATGCCGTTAATTCGCGCGCTGAGTGAAGCCGCAGAACAGATTGTTACCTGCCCTGTCTGTGGCGCGCTTGATGATACCAGCCCTTGTCGCATTTGTTCGGACCCGTCCCGCGATCAAGGGTTGATTTGTGTTGTCGCAACGTTAACAGATTTATGGGCAATTGAGCGCGCCGGTGGGTTCCGAGGTGTCTATCATGTGCTTGGCGGTGTGTTATCTGCACTGGACGGGATCGGACCCGATAATCTTAGCCTTGATGATTTAAAAACCCGCGTTGCAGAAAATGTTCCGCGTGAAGTTATTCTAGCCCTTCCGGCAACTGTCGACGGGCAATCGACAGCGCATGTTGTCATGGATATACTTGGGGCACATGATATTAAAGTAACCCGTCTGGCGCATGGCATGCCTATCGGCGGCGAGTTGGATTATCTGGATGATGGTACAATCCTCACCGCCTTTCAGGCGCGCGGCTAATCAGATTTTTTCTGATATATAAGCCATCCCGTCAGAGCTTTCACGCAAGACAGCAATATGCGTTTTATGAGCAGTCCCATCTCCTCCGATCGAGAAATCATAATAGTAGCCAGCGGGGAAATAATGATCGGATGTTGTGGCGGTTACTCCGGAGTCTCCGAAACGAATGTAAACGGGTACAGTTGTATAAAGCGAGATGATTTGTGTATCGGTCGCAAAAGCCGTTGTATTTCGTGAAGACGTTGCAGATACGGTCAGCTTATGCGCCCCACTATCTTTTAGCCCCAGCGCAGGAATTGGATTATTGTTACTATCGGTCGGTAATGAAGTCGGCATTTTCTATTCTTTCCTATTTAAAAAAAGGCGCCGCACTCCGGGAAAAGAGAGGCGGCGCACAGTCAGCGGGAAACCAATCATCGCATTCAAGCCAATCCGAAGCATGTCCGGAGAGAGAAAACTTTAACGTGATGGGAAACACGCACACGGGTGGCGTTTCCAAAGTTATATTGTTCACTTTTTGTTCTTTAGTCAAGGACAAATTCACGTTTTGTTCTATTTTCTAATTTTCAGGATTAAAATGAGTAATCTCGACTAGTAAATACCGTCAAATGTATCACGAGCCGGAGATGTGGGTTGTTTGTCCGGAGAAGAAGGAGGCACAGTCGTCTCGGGTTCAGACGTCGTTTCTTGATCGACAGGCGTTTCTTCCGTCTGTACGTCTTGGGTCGGAGACCGGCCTACCGGCGGATCGCTTGTGATCTGATCCAGAACATCACCAAACCCTTCGGTCTGATTCTGCGGTGGCTCCGCACTTGGCAAAGGAGCCGCTTTATCCGCGTCGACAGCTCCTTCATCAGGAAGTGGCTTATCGCCCGTTTCTTCCAGAGGCGGCAATTGTTCTTCAGAGTCTTTCCCCAAACAATCAATTACCCAAACATCATAGACAGGGTGATCCATAGCCGAGAGCGCGGGGGAACTGGCGAACATCCATCCCGAGAAAATCCAACGAGATTGGTCTTTCACCTTATCAACTTCCCAGATTTGAAGGAATGCCGCACTTTCCGTCTTTTCAACGGGTGGAGGCTTCCGGCAGGTCAGGATTTTAATATAGATGTCACCAAATTTGATGATTGTACCGACCTGCGCGTCAAAAGTCAGTGTTCTGGCTGTAATCTTGTCCAGAGACCTTAGACGAATTGTCGGATATTCTTCGTAGTGAAGTTGTTCTGTGGCGCCGCTGTTATCTGTTTGGGATAGCGATTGCGCCACAGAATTTTGCGCAGGCATGATCCCGACCAGTACAGCCAAAGAACAAAAGCCTATGCGAAAGAATGGATGCACGCTGCGCTTTCCCGACTACCGATTATTCGGCGCTTGGTTCTGTTACAGATTGAGGCTCTTCAACCACAGGGGCTGTTTCCATTTTTGGCTTTATCGCTTCTTCAGAAGATGGAGCAGCAGCAGGTTCGTGCGCCCGAGCTTGAACATCCGGCTCCTCTTTATCTTCCTTATCGGATTTTTGCATCGAGAAGATAAATTTACCCAACAGCTCTTCAAGATTCTGAGGAGCTTGCGTATAGAGGATTTCACTTCCATCTTCTAGATAGTCAGGAGATCCGCCCGGCTCTAATGCCATATATTTCCCACCCAGAAGGCTTTGGCTGCTGATAAGAGCCACCGTGTCATCCGGCAGTTTAATGTTGTCATCAATTTCCATGGAAACGCGTGCCAAATATTGTTGAGGGTCGAGTTCAATGCTGGAAACCTGTCCGACTTTAACGCCTGACACCAGAACATCATCGCCAACTTTTAATCCGCCGATACCCGAGAAATTGGCAGAAACCTTATAACCGCTAACATTTCCGGCGTCGCCTTCAGAGTAGCTGAAGACCAGAAATATGAGTGCACCAATCAGAACAAATGCACCAAGGACTGTTTCAACAACACTTCTGGACATGGAAAAAGGCTCCTTCTTACTCTTTCAAAAATTCTAGTTTGTCGCGGTATTACGTTGGGGGGGAGTCCACGCTTCGTAATCACCGGTCGCTTTATCACGATGGCCGCCTGACAGTAAATGGCCCGGCGGGTGGTAGGCTTCTGACGTTCCTGTCATGTTTGCAACCGGGGGTTTTTGCCAAGGACGACGGAATGAATGCGCCTGTGCTGTCGGAATTGCATCTGTCTGGTAGTGTAGCCAGCCATGCCATTCTGGAGGAACAGAGCTTGGCTCCGGGGTTCCACTGTACACGACCCAGCGACGCGGGTGGTTATAGCCTTTGCGGGCTTTGGCTTCGTAATACTTGTTTCCAAGAGAATCCGTGCCGATTTTCTTGGCGCCAGATACGGCCGTAACAAACCAGATGTGAACTGGTGATTGCGCAGCCAGAATTTTGAAAATAAATCCGAATAATTTCATAGCGATACCCTTTATCGGACAGACAGACTTGTTTACGCATCAGTGATGGCCTAAATTGGGCAAATAATCAAGTCGAAATGCACGTAACCCGTGCTCAAACAAGGGAGATTCCATGACTGCACCTGAAAAGAGACTGGCTGAACTTGGCCTGACATTGCCGCATGTGGCTCCTGCTGCAGCCAATTATGTTCCTTATGTTATTGCCGGCGATATGGTCTATGTTGCCGGCCAAATTCCCTTCTTGAACGGAGAGAAAATGCATATTGGTCGTTTGGGGGCGGATTTTTCCATTGAGCAAGGACAAGAGGCCGCCAAGGCTTGCGCGTTAAACATTCTAGCTCAGGTCAAAGACGCCATTGCCGGAGACTGGGGACATTTGATCAGATGTGTAAAATTGGGCGGTTTTGTGAATGCAATACCTGAATTTGATCAACATCCGGCTGTTTTGAACGGAGCCTCAGACCTTATGGTTGCCGCTCTTGGGGAAAAGGGACGTCACGCACGTTTTGCCGTAGGCGCCAGCAACCTACCATTCGGGGTTGCTGTAGAAATTGACGCCGTCTTTCAAATTCGTGTATAGATTTACAGAATTCTAAAAAGGAGGGATTATGTCCTGTGAATATTATAGAGAAACACCCCCTACAGAGGCTGTTTACGAAGCCTTGGAAGTTGCTGTTTCGGGAGCACGTGAGGCGATCGCCCAAAAATGCATCGCTATGGAAAACAAGAAAAGGGTCGAATTGTTTACGGCCCTGAACCAGATTACCGCTCATCCGACAGGGATGGTTGTGATTTTTGGTGGTGCAAGTGATGAAGAGTTGCAAAGACAATGTGTTCTTAAAGGTGATGAAATACGCGCCTGTATGTATGATTTTATGCAAGGGCATGGCCTCACCATCAAATCACTTGGCCTTTCACCAGACGATGAAGAAAGCCTACGCCTGGACTCATCCAGATATTACCCTGATAGATCTCCGGCCGACCCTCGGGGTGCTAGGTTCGTTCGTATCTAGACAAGATATGCGCTACGGTTGACACGGCGCGTTTCGGGTCAACCGGTTTCTTCATGAGACCCAAAAATCCCAGTTCCAGTGCGATTTTAAGCAAATCAGTGTCATCATCGTGCGTTACCAGATACATGGGAATGTTTTTTTCATCCAGAGCCATGTAGCGTGCGAACTCAACGCCATCGTGCGGCGTCATAAAGTGATCAATGAACGCGAATGCCACATCATATTCATTAGCAACCTTGCGTGCCGATCCGGCATCAATCGCCTGCATCACATTATAACCTGCCTCTTTTAAGGCATCGGCTATCGCTTTACGATCAGCTTCATTATCATCTGCGACTAGTATTAATGGACGGTCGGTCATTTTTTCCTCTTGATCAACTCCCAAAAGGATACGTTATCCTGCGCCCGCCTTCAATAGAATAGCGTATTTTGCGTTCTTATGATGGGGTGGCACCTTGGGAGTGCGGCAAAGCGATAAGTGCTGTTGTGACCGGCCGCGGCATATCCTGCGAGCATGCCAGCTTTTCCCACCCAAAGCCTGCCTCTTTATTATAGGTTAGACGGACAGTGTCTCCACGTTCTACTTCCCGCCGTATGATAGGCATTGTCAGAACCGTTAGAACATTATCAGAGATATATTTTTCGACTGAGCGCGCATTTTCTTCCGGATCAAATCCATTATCTGCGATTGCTTCGATTACCGCTTGATTGAACACAAAGCGGATACCGTGTTTTTGTTCGAATTCCTTCCGGCTTTTCTCCATGAAAATTCCGGATATTCTTTCCATACCTTCGCGTTCCAGTTCTTCGAAACGGATTAGTGCATCAATACGTCCACGGAGCTCCGGCTTAAAGAAATCTTTATATGCTTCAGACGGCGCACTATCGTCTTTTGCTGCATTAAAGCCGATCGCTTTTCCGCGTTTTTGCTCGCCCATGTTTGTCGTCATTACAATAATGACATTTTTAAAATCAACCTCTTTTCCCCTGCCATCGGTTAACATCCCATGGTCCATGACCTGCAGTAACAGATTAAATATATCAGGGTGCGCCTTTTCTACTTCGTCCAAAAGCAGAACGGAATACGGACTATGTTTTACTGCCTCGGTCATAATTCCGCCCATATCAAACCCGACATAGCCCGGTGGCGCACCAATCAGACGTGATACTGTATGTTTTTCCATGTATTCAGACATATCAATACGGATCATCTCTAGTCCCAGAGCTTCAGCCGCTAATTTTGTCACTTCTGTTTTCCCAACACCAGTCGGGCCGGAGAGAACTACCGTCATTCTGTTCTTGGTTTTTGTTTTACCCTGAACCGCTGTATCCCGGATGCGTTTAACCAGAGCCTTAACCGGGCCCTCCTGTCCGATTATGCCTTCCAAAAGAGTATCTTCCATATCCAGCAAAGCATCATATTCATTCTGCCCTATAAGAGTTCGGTCTTTCCCGGATTTCAGTTCAACAGCTTGCTCGATATGCTTGATTCCAACCCGATGACCCGCAGCAAAAACCGCAGCCATATCCAATATATCCAAACCGCAATCCGGCATAACCTCACTGCTACAAAATCTTTTCCCTGTGTCATAAGCAAAGGCAAACACTTCCGGATCGAAAGTTACCGCATGCCCAAGCGCAATATCCTTTGATCCGGCTATCATCGCCTTGATGGCAGATGCGCGATCCATTTCATCCAATTCGACCTTGTATACTCGACGCAGGAATGCCATGTCCGGTTCTATAAACTTTCTGTACTCATCACGTGTGGTGGCGAATATGGCCTGCAGTTCTGATCCTGAAGAATCAGGCTTGATCATATTCGCCAAATCGAGGGGTGAGCCTCCTGTTCGCGTTGCCCCAAAGAGCATATGCGCTTCATCTATAAACAGCGTGAAATGATCTTTATATGATTTTGCCTTGTCTATAATTTGACCGAAAATCTCTGCCATTTTTTCAGGGCGTTCTGCGAGCTTGCGCATATTTACCGCGAATACAATTTGACAAGTTTTTTGAACATAAGCATCGACAAGACTTGTTTTTCCGACCCCTGTTTTTCCTACAATCAATGCTCGGGGCTTACGAACCAGTTTCATGATGTTACTCAGACGCTCTATTTCTTTCTCACGCCCCGAGAGGCTGGAGCCTTCTGCATCCCGAGCAATGAACACACCATATTGTTTTAAGAACGCCATATCTTCATCAATGACTCCTCTTGTTGCGCTCACGGTTGCAACCGGATATTTCTTTTCCTGCATTCTGGCATAGGCTTCGTGTGCTAGGGACTCTCCGCCACTTATGCTCGCTATATCCATATCCTGAAGCTCTTCAGGCAGCATTGTGTTTGCCAAACGCAACAAAATGCGATCAAGCTCCGACTCCTTTATGTGTGCGGCTTTGTTATATTTTGGCCCGGCGATTGCGCACCCCACAAGAACATCAATATTTCCTATGGCAGTTGATCCATTGTGATGGGCATGAATAGCCGCCAAACGCAATACTTCTTGTAATTGTGTAGAGGCCGTCATAGTCGAGTAGCTTGCGTTAACGTTGCTTCTTCTAAAAATATATTCAGCCAAAGTCCCTCTAAACTGGGTACTAATATGTTTCTTTTCAAGAAATCTGGCGATATCCGGTAAGCCCGTCAATTCATCGAGGATGAAATACGCGATATGATGTGTTGCTTGATTGGCTTGTTGTTTTCTAAAGGCTGCATCCATGCAGTCCCTTACCGTGTCCATATGCGGCATGGCGGTCATAGTTATTTTCCCTGTTCTTTATTTATCGCCCGATTATTCGGTGCGTTTTTTCTAACCTAAAACAGGGATTATACGAAAAACAAGGAAAATCTTTATTCGACAGACTCTTCCGAGGCAGATTTCTTGGTTGTTGCCTTTTTCTCAGGCTGGATTTTGAACGTCAACTCTTTGCCTTCGGCATCAACATCAACCGATCCGCCATTGCGCAGATCTCCAAATAACAACTCTTCCGCCAAAGGCTTTTTGATCTTTTCCTGCACAACGCGCGCCAACGGACGGGCACCCATCACAGGGTCATATCCGTTATCCGCCAAAATCTCACGTGCGCGATCCGTCAACGAAATGGTGACGCGACGATCCGAGAGCTGAGCCTCGAGCTGCATCACAAATTTATCAACAACACGCAGAATAGTTTTGTGAGTTAGGGGCTCGAACGGAATAATCGCATCAAGACGATTGCGGAATTCCGGTGTAAAGAGACGTTTGATTTCTTCCTGATCATCATCAACACGTTTTGATGATTCAAAACCGATCGGCGCTTTTGCCAATTGGCTTGCACCTGCGTTGGTGGTCATTATCAAGATAACATTGCGGCAATCAATTGATTTTCCGTTATTGTCCGTTAGCTTCCCGTAGTCCATAACCTGCAGCAAAATATTGAAGAGGTCAGGGTGTGCTTTTTCAATTTCATCCAACAACAGGACTGCATGTGGGTGCTGGTCAATCTTCTCTGTCAGTAATCCGCCTTGTTCATAACCAACATAGCCGGGAGGCGCACCGATTAAACGTGAAACCGCATGGCGTTCCATATATTCGGACATATCAAAACGGATCAATTCAATTCCCAGTGCCTTTGCCAGTTGTTTTGCAACTTCTGTTTTTCCGACCCCTGTCGGACCGGAGAACAAATAGCAGCCAATCGGCTTTTCAGGGTCACGCAACCCTGCGCGCGCGAGCTTAATCGCATCAGAGAGAGCCGTGATCGCATTATCCTGATCGAAGACCATCGTTCTCAGATCACGTTCCAGATAAGCCAGAACTTCGCGGTCATCTTTACTGACCGCTTTTGATGGGATACGCGCAATGGCCGCAACAACTGTTTCAATATCTTTCGCGGAAATTGTTTTCTTACGTTTCGATATAGGCAACAACATCTGGGCCGCGCCAACTTCGTCGATAATATCAATCGCTTTATCAGGTAACTTACGGTCTCCGATATAGCGAGCAGACAGCTCAACAGCTGATTTAATAGCATCACTTGTATATTTTACTTTATGGTGATCTTCGTAATAAGGCTTCAGCCCTTTTAGAATGCGAATAGCATCTTCAATTGATGGCTCTTCAACATCAATTTTCTGGAAACGTCGGGCAAGAGCCCGATCTTTTTCAAATTGGTTTCTGTATTCTTTATAGGTTGTTGAGCCGATACAGCGCAATGAGCCGTTTGCCAGAGCCGGTTTCAGGAGGTTGGAGGCGTCCATTGCCCCCCCGCTCGTTGCTCCAGCACCAACGATTGTATGAATTTCGTCAATAAAGAGAACCACGTTATCCATGGATTGTAGTTCCGTCAGAACAGATTTCAGACGTTCTTCAAAATCTCCACGGTAGCGTGTTCCTGCCAATAGTGCGCCCATATCAAGTGAGAAAATTGTGCAGCCTTCCAGAACTTCGGGTACATCGGCATCTACGATTTTCTTTGCCAACCCTTCAGCAATAGCCGTTTTTCCTACACCGGGATCGCCGACATATAACGGATTATTTTTGGATCTGCGGCACAGGATTTGGATAGTGCGCTCAACCTCTTTTTCACGCCCGACCAAAACATCAATTTTGCCCTTCTTGGCTTTCTCATTCAGATTGATGCAATAGGCATCCAAGGCTTCTTTGCCTGTTTTGAGTATTTGCTCTTCTTCCGCTCCTTCTTCTGCACCTTTCGGCAGACGGCGCTGTTCACTAGATGATTCTACGGACGGAACTTTTGCAATCCCATGGGAGATATAATTGACTGCATCAAAGCGCGTCATATCGTGTTGTTGCAAGAAATATACTGCATGGCTTTCGCGTTCAGAGAACAAAGCCACTAACACATTTGCACCCGTCACTTCTTCACGTCCTGATGATTGGACATGAATTGCTGCACGTTGCAAGACTCTCTGGAAGGCTGTTGTCGGTTTTGATTCCGAGACGTGTGGATTAACCAGATATATCAGGTCCGTATCAAGATAGGTTTCGATCTGTTCCCGCATTTCTTCGACATCGACGCCGCAAGCCCGCAAGACAGCCAAAGCGTCCTGATCAACAGTCAGAGCCAGCAAAAGATGTTCCAGCGTAGCATATTCGTGCTGGCGATCACCGGCAGCAGCCAGAGCTTTATGGAGAGTTTGTTCGAGATTACGTGACAGCATGGGGATTCCCTTTTACACCTCTACTATATTAACTAGATAATGATTTGGCAAAAGTTAATGCCCCGATAATAAAAAGATGATATTTCTTTTATCATGTCACAGTCTGATCCCCCTTTTAAGAAGCAGCGTGCTAGAGCCCCTTGGGAAAAGTCACTTTCCGAGGAAGCGCTTTATGATATGGAAAGAAAATACAGCCCTTTTTTTAAATTTATTTCCCTTCTTGTAGCGCTGGTTTTTATCTGGGTCCTCTGGCTTGTGCTAGACGGACTTCTAAGTTACAGGGCAGAGATTATCAATAAAGAGAATAATGCCCACTCTTCTCAGCTGATTAGATGGAAGGCATGTCGAAGTCATTCTGACTGTGTTGTAACGCAAGGTTTTTGCGGGTGGCCAAATGCTCTCAACAAATCTCACCTCGAAGAGGCCAAAAAATTCTTCCTTTCCGAGACAATATCAGGAAACGGGATATGTCATTTTTACAAAGGGGAGATAGATCAAGCCAACGCCATTTGCCAAGACAATCTCTGCCGTGAAGTGATGCCAGAATATACCCACGGATTGATGTCCATATCCTGGTTTAATGGTCTTACCGCCCAGAATGTAATCTGGATCATTTTTGATCTGACGATGCTTTATTTCCTTTATTATTTCATCATCAAGCCGCACCAGATTGACGGGAGACATCTTCTCGTTACGCTAACCAAGATACTTTTTATGCTCTCTGTTCCTTTTATAATCATCATCATTTCTGTTCTGTATTTCAAATCCTTGACCGAACGTGAAGATCGTTTACGCCCTAAAGATCCCACATACTGCGCGCGTTTGGTCAAAGATCGTCTAGAGTGTTTTAAAGATTCGGACTGCACGCTTATCACAACCTATTCATCAGGGCCCTTTGTGAGCAATAAGACCTCTGCCCAGAAGTATAATCAGTGCTTGAGATATTATGAGGATTTTTCCGGTAAGTGGGTGTCTTCATCCGTCAGCACCCAGAACTTTCAACCGATATGCCAAGAAAATAGTTGTAGCGTGAAGGCTATAGATAAGAAGTAGCGGCTATTCTTTTTCCATGGTGCATTGAAGCGGCTGTTCGTTGGCGCGCGCAAAATCCATGACTTGTGTAACTTTTGTCTCTGCGACTTCGTATGTGTAAACCCCGCACAGGCCTACACCACGTCGATGGACGTGCAGCATAATGTCGGTTGCCTCGTCCCGTGTTTTATTAAAGAACCGCTCTAGAATATGCACAACGAACTCCATGGGTGTGTAGTCGTCATTCAGAAGTAGAACTTTGTACATCGCAGGCTTTTTGGTCTTAGGCCGCGTTTTAAGCGCGAGGCCTGTTTCATGGCTTTCGCGTTCATTCCCGCCGTAATTCGGGTCTTCCGGATCATGTGAATTCTGACAGATCGTTTTCATGACTTTTATTTAGCATTATGCACGGAAATGTAAAAGCCCCCGAAAACGGGGGCTCTTTAATTCTATTTTGACAGCATCCTATGCGGACATTTTTTTCATGGATTTGGTCATTTGTTCGTTCAGTGGCTCGCAAGCTTCTGTGCAAACTTTGATTGCCATTTCAGAAATTTTGGTTACGGCAGACATTGCTTCGTCCATATTTTCCTGAGCCATTTTATTTTGTGCTTCAGCTGCTTCATTCAATGTACGGCAGGCCATCAGGCTTTTCATTGCTGCAGAATTACGCTCTGCTGAATCTTGTGCGATCTCCATGCAGGTCTTGAGAATTGCTTCACTTCCCTTCATCATGCTTGTTCCGAAGCGAACATAGCTTTCAATGCCCTGTCTTGCTGCCGCAGAGGCTTCTCCTGCCATTTTCTCGTATTGATCTTTGTAGTTGCTCATTGTTGTCTCCATTGCATTATAATATGTTTTCAGTTCCGGTGTACTTGTACTCATTGCCCGCAGCGCGTCGGCTGACATTGGGGAAAACGGAATAACTTTTGAAGCTTCCTTGGATGGTGCCGCTTTTGCCTTGGCAGATTTTGCTGCAGGTTTTGCCGTTTTTTTACTAGATGGTTTTGTTGCCATGGCGTTTTCACTCCGTGTCCGTGATGAACTTTTTAGATTTCAAGAAATTACATTTCTTTCAAAAACTACTCTATAAAGTTTATCAGTTTTATTGCATTGCGACAAATAATTTATCATTCGTGCAGGACAAGTCAAGCTTTTCATTTTTGCATTGCACAAATTTTAGATAAATTTTTGCTGCACCTTTATACATAAAATTATATTAGCTATTGTAGACACGCGCCTAGAACTTCTCTAGACTCATCATATCTCCTTACGAAGGAACGTATCTCTTTCGCATCCTCTGAGTTTGAATTTACCTTTAGGAACATGGCCTTAGCTAGCACTCACCCGATCCGGTACAAAAACGAATCTTTTTCCCGCCCTGCTCTAAAGCATTTTAGAGGGGCTTTTTATCGTGCTTTTTATGGCATTCTTCTGGTGGCTTTTACTGTCGTTTTTTCCTTATCCGGCCCGAATCTAGCCTTGGCTGCAAAAAAGAAAAAAGAGGAGCCAAATACCAAATATGCCTCGATTGTTATTGATGCGGACAGTGGAATGGTCCTCTCCCAAGAGAATGCCGATCATAGTCTTCACCCCGCATCCTTGACCAAAATCATGACAATGCTGTTGCTTTTTGATGCTCTGGAAAGCGGAAAACTTACCCAGAAAAGTCGATTGGTTGCAACTTCCCATGCCGCATCTATGCCCCCGAGCAAGGTCGGTCTGGCCCCTGGAAAATCTATTTCTGTCTATGACGCTCTCCGCACACTTTCAACCAAGTCTGCCAATGATGTTGCCGTCACTGTTGCCGAGAATTTGGGCGGTTCAGAAACCAAATTCGCCCATCTTATGAATCTGAAAGCCCGCGGAATTGGCATGACTGGTACTAATTTCGTAAACGCTTCCGGTTTACATGACTACCGTCAGCTATCGACAGCGCGCGATATGGCCAAGCTTGCAAAGTATCTGATAGACAACTACCCCAAATATTATTCGATTTTCGGGATTTCCCAGTATACGTATGCGGGCAAGAGCTATCACAACCACAATAAGTTAATGAAAACATACTCAGGTATGGACGGGATTAAAACAGGATATGTCGCAGCATCCGGTTTTAACTTGGTAGCCTCCGCAAAACGTGGAAACACCCGCTTGATTGGCGTTGTTTTCGGAGGGAAAACTGCTGCATCTCGAAACGCGCATATGGCGGACTTGCTGGACCGCGGTTTTGTAAAAATCTCGCAAATCAGAACAGCCGGATATTATGGGGATGGGCGGATGAGCCGAGTTGTTCCATCTGATAATCGAGTACCCCCATTACCTGTCGCCAAACCTGCACAATTCAAAACACCATTAGAGCGCGCCATTACGCCCGAAACACGTTTTGTGGATTCTTCTGCTCCTATTACAGCGACTAGTATGACGACAGTTCAGGTCTCCCCAAGTCCTGCCGGAACACTTACAGCCTCAGATATGGTTAAGGCAGGCGCAGCAATACAACCCACTCAAGCCCCAATAATTTCTCCGCCTGTCGTGACAGCTCCTATGGTAGAACCTACTCCTACTCCAGCTCCTTCCGCGCAAATATCCGCACTATCCTCATTACCTGACGCCAGAAACCTCGGCTCCCTTGTTCTTCCTGTTGAAAAGCCTAACAAATATCAATCTGGCTCTAGTGCGCCCATACAGGCCCCAACCCAGAAATCGGCAGCTCCCAACCCAAGATATGTTCTTACAAGTCCGACGACATCGGCCCCGACACCGATCATTTCCCAGTCCAATACATTGTTAACATCCACTGCAACAATTCCGGATTGGCAAATCCAGATTGGTGCCTTTGAAGATCGCACCAGTACGAATAAAGCGCTTTATGATGCGCTCTCTATTTTGCCAAAAAATCTGAGCAAGGGAAAAACCCTGGTTATTCCTCTAAGAACATCTGATGCCAAATGGGTATTTCGCGCTCGTCTGGCTGGCTACACACAATCCGAGGCTCTGGAGGCCTGTAAGCATCTGAAAACCCGTCTGAAAGATTGCCTTCCTATCGCCCCGCAAACCCGTTAGAATAGATATATGAATTATCCTTCTAAAAGCCCTGAATCCGGCAACGTTATCCTTTATGTTCTGATCGGTATTTTTCTGGTTGGTCTGTTAACTGCGGCTATTCGTAATGTCGGGGGCGGGAACGATAATATTGATAGAGAAGACTTATTACTTAAAGCTGGACAGGTTCAACGCCATGCGGCTGAAATTGCCCGGGGTGTTAATATCATTCTGGAGAAAAAAGCGTCTGAGGCCGATTTGCGTTTTGCACATGACGATGCCCCAACCGAGTACGGACTAATTACAACAACACCGGAATATCAGGTTTTTAGCACAGAAGGTGGTAGTGCCACTTATCGCATGCCCCCTACAGGGGTCAATGATGGTAGCGGTTGGGAAATTTTTGCAACATCTGCCATCCCACAAGTCGGGTCAGACAAGGCGGAACTCATTGCTGTTCTCCCGAATGTCACCGAGGCATTTTGTACTGTTATGAATGCCCAATTAGGATTTGATGCCGGTACACAGCCGACAGATGATGCGGCAGGGTCACCATCCTGTGTCATGGGGGATCCGACTGACCGTTTTGACGGAACTTTTAACGATTCCTCGCCAAACCCACTGGATGATACCACTTTTTCAAAACTTCCCGCCTATCAGGCTTGCGTTTCCTGCGCATCCAACGATACCTTTAATTATTACTATGTCTTGATGGCTCGATAAGCTATAAGCTTTTGCTTATGACTGATCCACTTCAAAAGCTTCGTGTTATCTTTATGGGAACGCCGGATTTTTCCGTTGCGGCACTTGGGCGTCTGATTGCGCACCCCAAAATTGAAGTTATTGCTGTTTATACGCAGCCTCCACGTCCGGCGGGTAGAGGGCAGCAGCTTCGCCTGTCCCCTGTTCACACCAGCGCACAAACCCATAATATTCCTGTCTTTACTCCTGTCTCTTTTAAAAAGGAACCGGAAGCGGTCCAAAGATTTTCTGATCTCAAGGCTGATGTTGCGGTTGTCGCCGCTTATGGGCTCATTCTACCCAAAGAAATTCTTAATGCACCCAAATTTGGATGTTTGAACATTCACGCGTCTTTACTCCCGAGATGGCGCGGAGCAGCTCCCATACAACGATCTATTCTGGCCGGCGACACCGAGAGCGGGGTCACGATCATGCAGATGGATGTCGGACTGGATACCGGGGATATGATTTTGAAAGGCTCGGTGCCAATCTCTGATAACACAACCGGCGCAATGCTTCATGATGATCTCGCCCGCGTAGGCGCTGATTTAATCTCTCACGTTCTGGATATGTTGATTGGTGGACAGTCTATCCCGCATGAGAAGCAAGATGAGTCTTTAACCTGTTATGCATCTATGCTGCAAAAAGAAGAAGGTCATCTTCGCTGGGGAGAGGAAACTTCTCTTGAAATTGATCGCCGTGTACGTGCCTTTACCCCATGGCCAGGATGTTGGGCAGAAGACAATGCAGGCAAGCGTGTTAAAATTCTTGAAGGCCGCATGATTGATACCCATACAAATGAGCCAGCAGGCATGCTTTTCAATAAGGATGGGGATATATCTTGTAAGAGCGGGAGTGTTTATCGGATTTTAAAAATTCAGCCCGAGAGCGCAAAACCTATGAATTTTCATGATGCCGTCAATGGGGGGCGTATCAATATAGGGCAAGTATTGTCATGAGTATAACCCGTTGGAAATTGACGATAGAATATAAAGGAACCCGTTATTCCGGATGGCAGCGTCAGGAGGATGGCATTGCCTCCGTCCAACAAGCTATCGAAGAAGCTATTTATGGTTTCTGCCAACAAGATTGCCGACTTCATGTTGCTGGACGCACAGATGCAGGGGTTCACGCAAGCGGACAAGTCGCACATTTTGATCTGGATTACGGTGACAGAGACTTGAGCGGATTTAATCTTGCGAAAGCACTCAACGCCCATTTGCGCACGCATGATATTTCCATTCTGGATGCAGAGAATACTGATCCTGAATTTCATGCGCGCTTTCATGCAACACATAAACTTTATACATACCGCATTCTGAATCGCACTGCTCCCCCGACCTACGATCAGAATCTGGTTTGGCATGTTTGGGGGGATCTGGATGTAGACGGGATGCGCTTGGCTGCATCATACCTTCTCGGGCATCATGATTTCTCGACATTCCGTGCTGCAGAATGTCAGGCCAAGTCTCCCTTCAAAACTTTAGACCGTCTTGACCTTGACGTTCTGCCCCTAGCAACCGGTGGGCAAGAGTTACGTTTCCTGACTGAAGCAAAGTCATACCTCCATCACCAGGTTCGTAATATGGTCGGGACATTAATTCTGGTTGGGCAGGGAAAATGGACACCAGAGGATGTGCGCATAGCCCTCGAGGCGTGCGACCGAACAAAAGGTGGTCCGACGGCACCGCCTGATGGTCTTTATTTATCGCGTGTTTTCTATTGAATTACCAAAGCGGGTCTTTAAGGCCCGTCACCATTTTGGCATGAGATTCAAGTTCTTCAGCTGTTGCATGATGGTCGCGCGGTTCTCTGAATGGGCGGGATTTTGGCACGTGCAATCCAACATTTCCCTGTACATTGTTTCCTGATTGCCCTGATTTTAGATCAGACATCAGACCTAAACCATGCTGTCGTCCCCCGAGTAGTTCCAGATAGACATCGGCCAGAAGTTGTGCATCCAGCAACGCGCCGTGAAGCTCACGCGCTGATAGATCAACATTAAAGCGACGGCACAGCGCATCCAAATTGGCGGGCGATCCGGGGAATTTCTTGCGCGCAACAAGCAGCGTATCAACAACTTCCGTAAGCTTGAAAGGCTGGTAGCCGAAAGGTTTGATTTCTGCGTTGATAAATTTGATGTCGAATTCGGCATTGTGAATAACCATCTTGCCGTCACCGATGAAGTCCATAAACTCTCCGACGATTTCTGCAAAAACAGGCTTATCTTCCAGAAACTCGTTTTTAATTCCATGAACCGCAATCGCACCCGCATCAACCTCGCGTTCAGGATTGATATATTGGTGATATGTTCTCCCGGTTGGGAGATGGTTGAAAAGCTCGACGCAACCGATCTCGATAATTTTGTGACCTTCGGCAGGGTCCATCCCTGTAGTCTCGGTATCCAGTACGATCTCACGCATAATGCTGCACTCTTTTCGTCAGTTCATTTAACATTATTTTGAGGGAGCGGAATGTGTATGCGCGCCCTAATCCCGTTTGAATAACGTAATCAGCCATCTTGTTCTTTTCGTCCTGCGGGATTTGACGGGAAAGAATAGCATAAAATTTTTCTTCGTCCATATTGGCGCGCGCAAGAACCCTTTGGCGCTGGATAAAGAAGGGGGCAGAAACGCTGACCACATAATCACAGCGTTTTTCTGCCCCCGTTTCAAACAATAGCGGAATGTCGAGTACCGCAAAGTTCGCATTTCTGGATCGCGCCTCTTTTAAGAATTCCCGTTGGGCTTGCCAGACATAGGGATGAATAATGGCTTCAAGCCTGTGTCTTTGCACATCATCACTAAACACAATTGCTGCTAATTTCTGGCGATCTATCAGACATTTCCGCGCATCCCAGCATTCAGGGAAAGTGAGGGCTACAGTCTCAAATGCCTGCCCTTTCGGGGTCAATAACTCTCTGGCACAGGCATCCGAGTCAAAGACAGGCAAGCCAAGTTGTTGCAGCATTGCCGCAGCGACCGACTTTCCCATTCCTATCGACCCTGTAAGCCCGAGAATTTTCATACCTGATTTTGACCTTCTGCCTTTGCGTTTACTTTGCGAGCCTCTTCATAACAGCTAATTGCTCGTCTGTTATCCAAATTTCAACTATTCCGTATTGCTTCACAATTTCCAATTGGCTCAATGGGATTGCCACTGTTTGTCTGGTTTGTGCAAGAATTGCATCAAGGTAGGTGATTTTATGATCTTTTTCTATGCCAAAAGCACCGCGTACTGTACCGACCTGCAGCCTGTTCCTGTCATATATTAAGGCTCCGGATAAGTCGGCAAGACTCACAAGACGCATCGCGTCTTGGGGAACGATGGTTAGTGTGGCCTGGCTATCCTGTATCTGGCGTTTATCCATATCGCAGCGTATGACACTGTCTTCTACCTCAAGATTCTGAGCCCTCATATCAAAGTAAAGTGGGCCCACAAAGTTCAGACGCTCAGGATCGACCTTGATTTTACTGAAATTCCCGGTTTGCACATCGAGCAACACATCTGCGACCTTGCCGACAGATTGGCTATTCCGATCCAGAAACCTCCAGCCCAGAATGTTCTTAGCCAGCATTGATTGGGGCAGATGTTGAAGTTTGTGTTTCTGTGCAGCAAGTATATCGGATTCAAATTGAGCTATGTCCTGCAAGCCGACTTGAACCACTTTATCTTTTTCCATATCCATACTGCTATCCTGTTGTGCTTGAGCACTGCCTCCACAGAGGAGAGACAACACGATCAAATACAAAAAAAGATGGATGCGATTGGTCATTGATGCAGTTGTCTCATTTTTTCAATAATTGATAAAGAGTGGTTTTCTCTTTTTTAAGACCTGATACACTAAGCCCATGAGTCAAAAGATAGTTCTCGTCGATGATGATCGCAATATTGTAACGTCCGTTCGTATTCTTCTGGAATCCGAAGGGTTTGAGGTTGCCGCCTTCCATGATGGTGAAGAAGGGCTGGCGGGTATTCTGACAGAAAACCCTGATCTTTGCGTGTTGGATGTCAAAATGCCTCGTATGGACGGCCTAGAGCTGATTACCAAACTTCGTGAAGTGTCGCAAGTTCCAGTTATTTTCCTGACCTCAAAAGATGATGAGGTCGATCAAATTCTCGGTTTCAGGCTCGGTGCTGATGATTATATTACCAAGCCGTTCTCGCAGCGTCTTTTGATCGAGCGCATACGCACAGTCCTTCGGCGTTATGCCCCACGTACGCAAGGAGAAAAATCTTTGTCATCTGGAAAGTCACAAATCATTCAGCGCGGTGCTTTGGAGATGGATGATGATCGCCATTTGTGCAAGTGGAACGGTCAATCCATTACGTTAACCGTTACGGAATACTTGCTGATTAAAAGTCTGGCTATTTCTCCAGGCCATGTCAGAACACGTGACCAATTGATTACAGCGGCATACGGCGAAAGCATTTATGTTGACGATAGAACTATTGATACGCACGTTAAACGTATTCGTCGGAAGTTCAAGGATATTGATTCTTCCTTTGATTGCATCGAAACACTTTACGGTGTTGGGTACAGGTATAAAGAGTCATGAGTACGCTAAACACCTCAACCCAAGAACCATATGACGATGAAGAAGGTCTGGACGAAATCAAGCCCAGACCTTTAAGCCGCCTGACTTACCGCATTTTGAGTTTTAATTTGCTGGTCGTCCTTATTATCGCGATGGGTGTTTCGTATCTGGGAACAGCGCGGCAGAATCTGATCACGTCACAATTAGATAATTTTGAAACCGAGTCCTACCTTTACGGCGCCTATATTTCCCAAATGCGCACGGCCGGATATTCGATCGAGAGTAGAGATTTTCAAGATTCTATGGCGACTCTTACATCCAAGGATAACCAGAAATTTGTTATCTATGATGAAAAGGGAAATGTTATCTATTCGATCGGAAAGCTTTCCGCGCGCACCGGACTCATCAAAACTTCCGAAGAAGATGCCAACCTTATCGAGACCGTGTTACTTTACATTGATGGTCTGTTTTCTGTTACATTCCATTTACCCCCTTTGCCGGAAGACACAACCAACGATTCCACGCTTTCCCTTCTGGAAAAGAACTATAATTTCTACAACATCAAGATTGGCAGCTGGTCTTCCGAAGATGGTGGTCTGGTCCTAACATCTTATGTTCCGCTGATCCATAATGGCGCCCCTATCGGAGGCCTTCGTGTCTTTCGTCGCGACCTTGAAGTTGAAGAAAGTTTTTCCGAGACCCGCATGGAGATTCTAAGGTTTCTAGTCCTTGCAATGGTCATGACCATTGCGCACTCTCTTTATCTTGCAAGCCTTATCGGTCACCCTTTGAGAAAATTGGCAACTGCGGCAGAGGCTTACCGCCTGAACCGCAGCAAGTATGTTGAAATTCCTGATTTGAGTGATCGGCAAGACGAGATTGGTGAGTTGTCCCATTCCATGCGAGAAATGGCGAATAGCTTACAAAAACGCCTATCAACAATCGAGCAATTTGCGGCCGACGTTTCCCATGAAATTAAAAATCCTCTGACATCTTTACGCTCTGCCCTCGAAACACTTCCTCGCGTTAAAAAAGAAGAGGACAGGGAAATGTTGATGCAGGTAGCACTTCATGATCTCCAGCGTTTGGACCGCCTTATTTCGGACATTTCCCAAGCATCTCGCCTTGATGCGGAATTGTCCCGTAATGAGCTTTTACCAATTGATCTGCGCGATATTATTTTGCCGTTAATCAATACGCACAAAGACCCTATGAGCCGTCTTGAAAAGAACAGCAGCAAATCGGATCGCGTTATCTGCGAAGGTCTTGATGATCCAATATTGATTATGGGACAGGCAGGGCGACTTGAACAAGTATTTCAAAATCTGATTGGTAACGCGCTTTCTTTCGCGCCGGAAGGCACTCAAGTCCGTGTCTCAATTCAGAATAGTAGTGACCGCGTAAAAATTACTGTTGATGATGATGGCCCGGGTATCCCAGAGAATAAGCTTGAAAAAGTCTTTGACAGATTTTACTCCGAACGCCCCGTCACCGAGTCCTTTGGTATGCATTCGGGGCTTGGGCTTTCGATTGCCAAACAGATCGTATCCGCCCATAACGGAACAATTACAGCAGAGAACAGAAAGGATGAATCGGGCCATATTCTGGGAGCAAGATTTTCTGTTCGTCTGAAAACTGCGGGAGGATATAACGTATGACATCCGAGCGTAAGGTCATCATTTTTGTAACGGGATTATCAGGCGCCGGCATTTCTTCGACTATGAAGATCTTAGAGGATATGGGGTACAGCGCGTTCGACAATCTTCCCTTATCGCTCGTACCATCCCTTCTTGAGAAGGAGCATGATGCTACAAATCACTTTGCCATCTCGATTGATACCAGATCGCCTCATTTCGATCCTATGAGATTAATGGAGACCGTGCAGCAACTCTCTGCCGATGATCTTTATACAATAAAAACCGTCTTCCTTGTGGCGGATGATGCCATACTCCTAAAACGATTTAATGAGACACGACGAACACATCCCCTCGCCAAAGACCGTCCTGTTGTTGACGGAATTGCTGCGGAAAAATCCCTACTATTCCCACTCAAGCATGAAGCAGGGTATGTGATTGATACTTCCGAATATTCCATTCATGACCTGCGGCGCGTGATTGAGGGATTTGCAGGGGGGTTAAGGCACAAGAAGCTAAATATTTCCCTGATGTCTTTTTCCTACAGATACGGGTTACCACGTGAAGCCGACCTCGTGCTGGATGTCCGTTTTTTGCACAATCCGAACTGGATTATCACTTTAAAGGATAAGACAGGTCTTGAGGAAGCTGTACAAAACTACGTCAAGGAAGATGCCTCATATGATGCTTTCCTTCTCTCTATCAAGACCATGCTTGAAACTGTCTTGCCGCGATACCTTGCAGAAGGAAAATCCTATCTGACCATCGCTTTTGGATGCACAGGCGGGAGACACCGCTCAGTTACCGTGTGCGAAGATATTGCAGCATATTTGAGACATAAAAATCTCCCTGTGCATATCCATCACAGGGAGATCAAAGCATCCTAAAAAATTATAAGCGCGTGCCTACAAAGGCTTTGGTGCAGGGGCGGCCCCTTTATCCTGACGCTCGAAGGCCTCATGATGTGGGTCGTGAGTCATTTGCCCATTCGCAGACATTGCAAAATCCAGTGTCGGAAGACAATGGGCAGATCCCGCAACGCAAGCCCTTACCATTTTAGCTTTTAATGCACTACTCATCTTTAATCCCCTCTAATGTTAGAATTGCATTTTCTTTTGAAACACCCTGTCCCGAATAGGTGTAGAACACGATTTCCTGACGTGTTTCTTCAGGTGATTTCGGTTTGAAATGGAACAGCAAACGGGATCTGGTCTTTTCGCCCAAATCGACCAAACGGTCATCTCCATTTAACTGCATGATAATATTCATTAATTTTAATTCAGAGAGGTCATGAGTCTCGGCCTCGTCCAAAACGGTATAATCACCAATTGGCTCAGTTTCTCCGTGATGATCCTTGCGAAAGATCAAAAATGATCGTTCCAGTAGAGGATTAGGTCGATAAGTATATACCGTGTGCGATGCCATATCCTGATACATTCGTTAAACCCCTTATCTTTTGCGCTTCACGCCTTGTTTTTTGGCAGTTCAGGCTTGCATTTCCAGTTCTTTAGCCCTAAATCTAGCAGGTAAATTTTAACGTTGTATGAAAATCAAATAGATTTATGGGGACCTTGGATATGGCCGGAGCTACCGCAGAAAAAACTAATTTCTCAGATTATAAGGTTAAAGACATCTCTTTGGCTGACTGGGGACGTCGCGAGATTACAATTGCCGAAACCGAAATGCCGGGATTGATGGCTTTGCGTGCCGAATATGGCTCAAAACAACCTTTGAAAGGTGCACGTATCGCCGGATGCCTGCACATGACCATTCAGACAGCCGTCCTGATTGAAACGCTTACAGCGCTGGGCGCAGAAGTTCGCTGGTCTTCATGCAATATTTTCTCGACACAAGATCAGGCTGCAGCAGCTATTGCTGCAGCTGGTATTCCTGTCTTCGCTTGGAAGGGTGAGACAGAAGAAGAGTATTTGTGGTGTATTGATCAAACCATTAAAGGTCCGGATGGTTGGGTTCCAAATATGATCCTAGATGATGGTGGTGACCTGACTGTCATTATGCACGCGCAACATCCGGAATTGATGAAAGCCGTTAAAGGTGTTTCGGAAGAAACAACAACAGGTGTCCACCGCCTTTATGACATGGAAAAAGCAGGAAAGTTGATGTGTCCTGCTATCAACGTCAATGACTCTGTTACCAAGTCCAAATTTGATAACAAGTATGGCTGTCGCGAGAGTCTGGTTGACGGTATCCGTCGCGGAACAGATGTTATGATCGCAGGTAAAATTGCAGTTGTCTGCGGGTATGGAGATGTTGGTAAAGGTTCTGCTGAATCATTGCGCTCTCAGGGTGCACGCGTGATCGTTACCGAGATTGATCCGATCTGCGCTCTACAAGCTGTCATGGAAGGCTATGATGTCCTGCCAATCGAAGAGGTCGTTTCAAAAGCCGATATTTTTGTAACAGCTACAGGCAACAAGGCTATTATTACGCTCGACCATATGCGTGCGATGAAAGACCGTGCCATCGTTTGTAATATCGGACACTTTGATAATGAAATTGAAGTCGAAGGCTTGCGCAATATGAAATGGCATAACGTCAAACCGCAAGTTGATGAAGTCGAGTTTCCTGATGGCAAGCGTATTATTCTTTTAGCTGAGGGGCGCCTTGTCAATCTGGGTTGCGCAACGGGCCACCCAAGCTTTGTGATGAGTGCCTCTTTCACAAACCAAACATTGGCGCAAATTGAACTCTGGACGAACGCTTCGGCATACGAGAATAAAGTTTATGTTTTGCCACGTCATCTGGATGAAAAAGTCGCGCGTTTGCATCTTGATAAGCTTGGCGCAAAACTGACCGTTCTAACAAAAGAGCAGGCTGATTATATCGGCGTGGATCAAATGGGTCCGTTCAAGTCGGAGCAATATCGTTACTAGGATATTTTCTTTTTCTCCTAAAGGCCGCAAATTGCGGCCTTTTTTATGCAGTTATTCCACCGCCTGCATCGGAAATTCCCTGCTCAATCGAGTCAAGAAAATTCAAGGTACGTAGTAAAGATATTTCGCGAACGCCTCTTTTTTCAAGATCGTGCAAGTCCGTAATAAAGCCACGCATACGCTCCCGTTCATCATCCCCGAAATCCGCCCCCAATGAGACGATTGCCTCTTGTCCATCCGAAGTAGTCGTTACTGGAGGTGGCTCTTCAATATTTTGGTCGTGAACAGCACGCCCTGTGTTCTGATAAGCATGTGTAGCACGTGAGATATATGTATTTGTTGCAGGTTCTGCACTCACAGGCTTGGGTGTTGGGGCTTCCGGTTCCGGTAGTTCGCCACTATCTTCTGATGTTTCGGCTTTCTCCGAAGGTTCTTCTGAGGAAGAAGTTGGTTGCTGTCCCAAAAGTGCCGAGAGGAAGTTTGCAAGTGCAAGCGTTGAAACAATTGTCGTATCTTCCCATTCTAGGGCTTGCGCATCCTGCGCGCTACCATCACGTTTTCGTCCCTCATAATATTCGCTCTCATCTTTACGAATTTCCATGCGCGGATCCGTCTGCTCGACAGTCCGCGTGATTGTCTGGATGAGGGGGTCAATTCGGCTCCACATCCAATAAGTATAGCTGATTTCAGAAAACTAGAAAGAGTCGACTACTTTTGGCTTTAGAATCTCGATGACCGGATCCTTACGACCCTTGGTCATATTTTCCTCTGATCCCCATGCCCAAATCTGATCGGTGTTTCGATTATGCAATCCGATATAGCCGATTTCGCACAATAGAGGAAACTGAGCCTCTCCATCAAGGACCATCGGCTTCTTAGCGTCTGCAAAAACTGGTTTTAAATCAAGGACTAAGGTTGTTTCCGGATTCATATCCAGAGTGCCGTTCACGATGACGGTCTCTCTTTCATTGAGAAGTATTTCCGTGAAATTCTCTATTCCGTTTGGAATAACCGCAATAGGAAGGCCACCATAATAGAACGGGAAGTAAACCATACCTTGGGACGGGAATTTGACTTGAAGCTTGGCTGGAGATGTCCCGTTTGCCTTTGTGTAGAGGACTTCAACCCTTAAACGGATCAAAATTCCTTCATTTGGGGGGTCCAAGGCAACAAACTTGTTATAGAGGCGAGGGATTTCTTCCTTAAGAAAGGGCTGCTGCTCTACTTGATTGAGTGTTTTGTACTTATCGGTTCTGACGATCAACTTTTCGAATTCAGGGTTTTCAATTCCTGCCATTTTCAGGAAGCTCAGCCCGACATCCTCATCTGTGGACGGGTAACCAAAGAGACGCGCTTTATCGACTTCAATAACTTCTGCTTTGGAAATTGACGGGACAGCGAATCCTATCCCTATGATCGCTATCAGGCACAATGCGGCTCTAATCAGTTGCGGTGACATCCCTAAACGTCCAAATCCTTTATTTCTATTCATATCAATATGATCAGTATATATACTTTCTCTATTATGCCAGAAAAACACGGGAAACATAAATCTAAAAATAAGGACGTGACCATTCGCCCCAAGGAAGATCAACTTGAAGCTTCCGATCTCGATAAACTATTATGGGAATCTTACGTGCAGGATGTCGCCCCCCTCAAACAGAAAGGCTACGATCATGGGTCCCCAGAGATGCGCTCCTCTTTACCAAAACCAATTGATGCGCCAAGGAAGAGACAGATTTATTCCTCTCTGATTCCAAGCATAGCCTTAAGAGAAGCGGCTCCCTATCCTGAATATTCGCATAAACAAGAACCCCTTGATCGTGGTATGGACCAAAAATTCAGGAAAGGTCTCCTGCCTATCGATGGGCGGCTTGATCTGCATGGATATACGGTCGAAGTGGCTTTCAGGATTTTTCTTGAATTTATGGAGAGGCATAACGCCGGAAATTCCCGTTGCCTTTTGATTATAACCGGAAAGGGGTTGGACCGCGCTACAGGCATCGAGTCGGGGGCAATTCGCTCAGAATTTCCTAAATGGTTGGGATTGCCACGTTTCTCGGGGCTTGTCCTTTCACATTGCAACGCTCCCACACATATGGGCGGGAGCGGCGCTTTTCTGGTTTTGCTGCGAAAACGTAAACCAACCTCTAAAGGATAAACTGACTGAGGTCTTTGTTCTTTGAAAGTTCTGAGACTTTCTCGCGTACCATATCGGATGTAATTTTAACGACCTGTCCTGATTTATCACTCGCATCAAAGCTTAGGTCTTCGAGCAATTTTTCCATGACCGTTTGAAGGCGACGTGCACCAATATTTTCAACTGTCTCATTCACTTCAAATGCAATACGCGCAATTTGATCTATTGCCTCTTTTTCGAAGTCGAGCGTTACATTTTCTGTTCCCATGAGGGCGGTATACTGGCGCAGCAAACAAACTTCAGTATCTGTGAGAATTTGCCTGAAATCTTCTTCTGTTAGAGAGGATAATTCTACACGGATCGGAAGACGCCCTTGTAATTCCGCCAATAGATCTGATGGCTTTGCGTAATGGAAAGCCCCGGATGCAATAAACAATATATGATCCGTATTAATGGTTCCATGTTTGGTGGCAACGACCGTTCCCTCAATTAAAGGAAGCAAATCACGTTGCACGCCTTCGCGACTAACGTCTCCCCCTCTTACATCCTGTCGGGCTGCAATCTTGTCGATTTCATCGATAAAAACAATACCGTTCTGCTGCACCAATTCGCGCGCTACATCCAGGATTTTCTCTTCATCTAGCAAGCTATCTGCTTCTTCAGTCAGGCATGCCTGAAGTGCCGCTTTGACATTCATTTTTCTTTTCTTGGTGCGTGCACCCATCTTCCCGAACATATCTCCGATACTAACCATACTCATGGACGCACCTGGCATGCCCGGTATATCGAAGCTCGGCATCGGATTTGAAGTGTCTTGTAACTCAATGTCAATTTCGCGTGTATCCAGCGCGCCTTCGCGAAGCTGTTTGCGAAAAATCTGGCGCGTATTTTCTCCGGACTCACCGCCCACCAGCGCATCCAGAACGCGATCTTCAGCTGCAAGTTCAGCTTGGGCCTCAACGCTTTTACGCATTTTCTCGCGCGTTTGACGCAGACCGATTTCCATCAGATCCCGAATTATACTTTCGACATCTTTCCCGACATATCCAACTTCTGTGAATTTTGTGGCTTCAACTTTCAAGAACGGGGCTTGGGCCAATTTTGCAAGGCGACGAGCTATCTCTGTTTTTCCGACCCCAGTTGGTCCGATCATCAAAATATTCTTCGGGTATATTTCTTCTTGAAGAGCCGCGTCCAGTTGTTGACGACGCCATCTATTTCGTAGTGCGATTGCTACGGCACGCTTTGCTGCATTTTGACCGATAATATGACGATCAAGCTCTGAGACTATTTCGCGTGGTGTAAATGCGGGAATATCCAAGATTTTATTTGCTATATCCCCATGGTCCGCTCCGTGAGAAGCGTTTGGTACACTGGTGTTCATTTGGCTCAACCTGATTAAATTTTTTCGATGACGATATTGTGATTAGAATAAATGCAGATATCACCTGCAATCATCATGGATTTTTGTGCAATTTCTTCGAGTGGCATTTGCGTGTTCTCAGTTAAAGCCCGCGCAGCGGCCAACGCAAAGTTTCCGCCTGACCCGATGCCTATAATCCCATCTTCAGGCTCCACAACATCCCCTGTGCCTGACAAGATCAGTGAAGTTGTTTTATCGCACACAGCCATCATTGCTTCTAGTTTGCGAAGATATTTGTCCGTCCGCCAATCTTTCGCCAATTCAACGCAGGCTCTTAGAAGTTGGCCCGGATGGGCTTCAAGTTTTGCTTCCAGTCTTTCAAACAAGGTGAAGGCGTCTGCTGTAGCTCCTGCAAACCCGGCAATAACGGTTCCGCCCTTGCCCAATCTGCGGACTTTGCGAGCATTAGACTTTAGGACTGTGTTTCCGAGTGTGACTTGGCCATCTCCTGCGACAACAACATCTTCTCCGCGTCGTAGCGCAAGAATTGTTGTGGAGTGCCAGTTAGATTTATCTGTTGGATCATAATATTTTTGCATACCCGTGATATGGACCGATTGCCTGCTGACGTCAATATCGAGTTTTTTCTTGCCTTTTTAAGGGTACGCAGATATATGAACGTTATGTCTAATATAATTGCTTTTCCAGAAAAATTTAGCGCTGCCGTATCTCAATCCGGCAAGTCGCTCTGTCCATTTTTAACCTCCCAGCAATTGGAATTTATAAAAGGCCTGCGCTCCAGAATGAATAGTAATTTATGCGAGTTCGAAGATGAGGCTCTCGGGATTTGTAGAAAAATTTGCATTGATGCAGGCTACACTGACCTAATGGATAAGAGATTTGCAGAAATGGTGCTCTCTCCCGAGACTATGGATCGGGATGAGCTTGTTTCTATTTTGTCCCCCGTCAGAAGGGCAAATATCGCTTTGTTAAGACATTTTCTTCAAGACCTAAGACCTCTTCAGGCGCGGTACGACTTGCTATATCAAGCAACTTATATTGGTTCCGTAGGACGAGATAGCGAATATATAAGTGCCCTTAAAGAGGTAAGTGGTGATCTTACCAGAAAGCTATATCGGGTCAATCAAAGAAGGCAGATGATCAAAAATATTGATGGCATTATCTCCCCACCAGATTCTACCCGCGTGATTACGGCACTCAAACAAGGCCTGAACATCTAGAAACTGTCAGAAGCCGCGCCATTTTATCCGGATACGATTTAATATTTAGCGTTCTCAATACCCCTCAACTTGTATAAACTTCCCCGCATGAATAAGAAAATCGGTTCAGTTGGGTCATTATTTCTTGCGGTAGGTTGTGTATTCTTCCCGCAGCATAATGTTCTGGCAGCTCCGTCTCCGGTTAATTTTACAGTATCCATGAATGAGGCAGTTAACGTCAGCGGTTGCCCCTCAAACTGTCCGCGTATTGCCATTACCGTGGGTGGGTTGGCGCGCTATGCCAGTTATTCTGCGGGATCAGGGACATCTTCTCTGACTTTTTCCTATACGCCTACTGTCGGCGATCTGGATCTCGATGGAGTTACCCTCTCTTCGCCGGTTGATTTGAATGGTGGCAGCATCTCCGATCTGAACGGAAATGCTATAAGCAATCTGACATTCACTGTACCGAACAGTTCCGGCATTAAAATCGACTACCCGTCCATATCACTGGATTTTATGAATGACAGATATACTTCTTCGGGGAGTGTCTACACGGATCTGCCTACATTTCTAGGAGCTGTCGCGGGAACGTTTTCACGTTCAACGACAGCAACTTATTACGATGCATCAGGTCAATTGCAGACGGCTGCCGCGAATGCTCCCCGCTTTAATTACGACCCGTCTACGCTTCAAAAACTTGGTCTTATCATAGAAGAAGCCAGCACAAATTATGTCCTTAACAGTCAGTTCACCGGGGCGGCTGTCGGTGTTCCGCCCCCAACTATCACTGTTAGCTCAGGCGGGGCTGGCATTACAGCCAATGTAAGCGCTGTTGGGACACATAACGGCGAAAACTATATGGAGGTCACTTTTACCGGGACATCCGCAGCAGCAGGTACTATCTACCCTGCCATTAATTTCATTGCCAATAACACAACGGCTGCCGCTACTGGAGAGATCTGGACGGAAAGTTTGCACGTCATCACTTATAGTGGAACAAGTCCGCAAGGATTCAATATGGAGCTTGGTGAGCTGGATTCTTCTAAGAACTTTCTGGGTGCAACTTATGCTTCCCTTTCTACAGGCGGCTACTTGAGAGCAACGCGAACCCTATCAAACGCCAATACGGCTTATATCCGTTTTATGATCTATTCGACGCTAACGAATGGTCAAAGCATTAATCGAACGATCAGATTTTCTGTACCACAGCTTGAAAAATTTTCTTATCAAACATCCTATATCCCAACGACGGGAACAACCAAAACCAGAGGTAAAGAGGATTTGACAGTCCCTGTCGGGGGGTGGTTTAACGCGGCCGCAGGAACACTTTATACCAAGGCATACAACGGAGGAGATCGTTCTGTTGCGGGCCTATCTGCTTTGCAAACAGACAGCAATAATAGAATTACTCTGATCCGGACAACTACACTCGGGATTGAACATCTTGTTAATGTCGGCGGCGTGACCCAAGCCCAAAAAACTATTTCGGGGAATGGAGACTACCTTGCGAATTCCGGTTGTGTTGCCTATGAAATCAATAATGTTATCGGAAGCGTCAATGGGTCTCTAACGACCAATGATACAAGTGCAAACATTCCATCTATTACGAAGATGCTGATTGGATCATGGGGTGCAGGCGGATATTTGAATGGTCATGTCCAGTCAGTTAAGTATTACCCGCAACGTGCACAGGACGCCCAAGTTCAGTTACTGACGCAATAAAAAAACCGGAAACAGTGTTCCGGTTTTTTATCTCATATATTATTCAATGGTTCGCCAGTGGATCGGAATGCCACCTGGAGGCTTACCGAAAGATTTTGCAGCATTACCGCCACGCTTTACTATCTCGGTAAAACGAACTTGTTTGCCGTCCGGATAGGTCCATCCGGATGACCCTTGGGAAATACAGAATTCACCATCTGCTACACCGAAGATCCCTTCTGCTGCGCGGGCAACAGACTGACGACCATTAATGTCCAGAATGAGGTGCTTGTTTTTAACTGCGCTCAAACGTGTCGGGTCCATAGAGCATTTCAGATTTCCGTAGCCGTCCGTGTAACATACAACATCATGCGGGAAATCAGGGACGCAATCACGAACATCTTCACCGAGAATGGAATAGTCGCCCTTGACGATTTTTCCGAAAGCAATCGGGAAAATATCACGAGAGCGGAATTGGGAACCGTCCGTGTCACAATTGATTTTGCGGATTTCGACGGCGGCATCTTTTACGAATGCCAAAGAATGGCCACTGTTAACCGCACAAATTTCTACGCCGTTATGGAGCTTGGCATAAACAAAACCTTCACCAGAGTTTTTGACGCGCGGGGTCAAGTCATCTTTACGCGGAGCTGTATTCACGAAAAACTTCTGACGTGCTCCCAACTTGCTGTTAATAGCAGTTTGCGCCAAAGCAAAGCCGGTTGCATAAGTATCAAAAGCCGGAACAGCAAATGTCTGGATTTCACTGTCAACGCCTTCAAGTTCGGAATGAAGTTTCTGGGTTACTTCAGCAAAGGCAAGATCATGCAAATCGCCGTAGTCAGCAATGACATAGACGAGCGTGCGGTCAACCATCTCAGGTCTCCTTACGGTTTTAAAAAAATGAAGTTAGAATTGAGCATATGATTAATGATATTTTCTGTAACAGTCAACAAATCTTCTCTGTCGTCATGAATCAAAACAATATGTGCGCTGTCTTCCCTATTCAGCCAAGGGTCAGCATCTATCTTTTTGTTAATATCCTCCGTGCTGGCAATGTCCCATTTTCCCTTATGTCTGGGGGATACCATCCAGTCTGATGTCGAGAATGTAACCAGCGAGTCTACCGCTTCTCCGAGCTCGCTTTCCGTCCACCACGGCATAGTCACATCCGGCGTGGGGAGTTTTTTGAAGCCATTCTCCAAAAGCCATATTTGAATATCATTTTTTAGTTGCAATTGGGCGGGTGTTGGCGGCTCTTTTGTTTCAAGGCGAACCCCATCCCAGAATAAATGTTGCACATACGTCCTGTATTGCTCAGGAACGGTCATAAAATCTATGGCATGGGCATTCCCGCAACCGCGATCCAGATGCGGAAACCTGAAATATCGAGGTGGGGGTTCTGCTCCCGCCACTTCGTACGCCCGATCTATCAAATTCTGGGTTTTTGCAATTTGAGTGGTTTGGGAGGCATACCCGACTTCGCTGGTGCGATCATGCGCATAAGAATGGTTGCCAACAATAAAGCCCTTACGAATGGCGCGAACTATTTTGTCAAAGCCTTCCTGATTACCGGCCGAAGGGTCCATAAACTCCCCACGCGCAAACAAAACCGCCGGAATATTAAGCGAGGATAGAAAATCCGTCAGCGCGTCTGTGTTCTTTGATGGGCTATCATCTATGGTCAGATAAACTTTTTTGTGCATGTTAATCTCTAATCTGTTAACAGCCCATTGAGCGCAATAAATTCGTCTTTAATCCAATAAACAGGTGTAGACGTAATGTCGTGCACCACAATCGGAACGTTCTTTTGTTTGAAATTCTTCAGGAAGCTATCTCCATCCCACAAATTCTGTCCCACCAATCTATCGATGATCCCCCCCGTAAGGTATATTCCACTAAAGGAAAAACCAAACATGACAGCCTGATGTGCAAACACTCCCAGCATTTCATGGAAGATGCGGAGAATATTTTGAACCAGCGGATCATTCCTACCTTTTGCCAGTAAATCATTCGTATCAAAATATTCTGTATGGGTGTGTGCTTTCTCGCACGCTAGTCGATACATGTTCCATATCCCCGGGCCAGAGATCAGATCTTCGTATATGCTGACCGTTCCATCGGTTTTGAATTTTTGAAGTTCGCAGAAGGTTGCGGCTTGTTCCTCTGTAAGAGTTGCGGGGACCATGTGGCCGCCATGTGTTCTTTGAATGAACGGGCCGCTTGGGGTGTGCATGATATAAGCAAGCCCAAGACCCGTCCCTACGCCAATTACAACACGAGACGATCCTTCTGTAGCCTCACCTTTGGATACAGATATTTCTAAAAGTCCCGCTTTATCAATTTGTGATATGCCCAGCGCATTCGCTTCAAAGTCATTGCGCTTCTTGAAAGTTGCTTTGGGGAGTATTTGTGCAAGATTTTGCGCGTCCAAATTCCACGTATTCCGATCGCCCAAAGAAAGCCTGAAATCCGTTATCTCTTCAGCCCGTATATTTTGTGTGTGAAGATAGTGAGACGCAATAGATCCAAAATCAGGATAGTTCGAAATCAGGATCTTTTGTGGGTCAGACATTGTTCTCCCGTCAGTCGAGACGGCAAAACGCGCGTGAGTTCCTCCGGCATCACATAAAAGAATAATCATGAATTGACTGCCTTCTGCCCCGAGTGACGACTGTCTTCTGTGTCGCCATAGGGGTCGACATGGATCATGATTTCGGATTGTGGGAATTCCTGTAAAATTGCCTTTTCAATGACGCGTGTAATTTCATGTGCCGACCATAGGAGCATGCTCGGGTCCAATTCTATATCAAATGAGATCAGATATTTGCTTCCTGATTGTCCTGTTCTTAGATCATGAAGACCCATTACTTCCGGATGGGAGCGTATGATTGCTATCAAGCGAGAGCGTATCGACTCGTCCAGCTCTTTATCCATCAGCATACCAAAAGATTTTTGTGCAATATTCAAAGAGGAGCGCGCCATCAGTCCCGCCACCACCAAAGCACAGAGAGGGTCAACCCAGGAGGCGGCCCACCCGATATAGTCAATCATCACAACGAGAAAGACTGCCCCGTTAATCGCAATATCGGAGCTGTAGTGCATTGAATCTGCTTCAAGCGCCAATGATCCTGTCTTCTTGACCGTGATTTTCTGGATGACCGAGATTATGGCGGAAAGGAGAACAGAGAACCCCATCAGAAATAGTGTGAACACATGATTGTTTATAGGGGACGGGTGCAGGAATCTATTAAGGGCTTCCATGAGAAGAAATGACCCTCCGCCGAGGAGCACGGCCGCTTGTAGCAAGGCGGCAATGGCTTCGACTTTGCCATGACCGTAGCGGTGATCTTCGTCTGCAGGCTTCATAGACCAGCGGATGGCAAGTAAGGTCATTACCGAGAGGCCAATATCGCTGAGGGAGTCCATCAGGGCCGAAAGGACTGCCGCAGAGCCTGAATAGGCTAAAGCTACCGATTTGGCGAACACCAGCACAATTACAGTTGCCACTGTGATGGTAGATGCTGAAAGCGCCTGATTTTCCGCTGCAATCTTCTTATCTTTGTCGGATTGAATATCGGGGTTCATGCCCAGTCCTTTGTTGAAATTCAAAGGAGAGTAGCTTGTGTCTTGTCTTTAGAAAAGTTTTTTCGGAGAAAAAATCGACAATAAAAAACGGCGGGTTCAACCACGCCGCGTTTTTATTATTCCAATTCCGGCTATATGACGTAGATGATCACGCCTGCCCAAACAACAGCTAAACCAGCAACAGTTAACGCAGCTTTTATTACTTGAGGCATATTGATCCTCCTTGCCTGTATTATGTTTATTATTATGTCCTACTAATAATTATGCGGCAATGCGCCGCAGCAAAGCAAAGTATTAATGTGCTGCAAAGCGGCAGAAATTAAGGGTTTGTTAAGGAAAATTTACGATTTTTAGGCTTCTATCTTGAGCAAAACCCAAGACGATCCGTTTCGTTATGGCAGCACTTCGAAAAATGCATAGGGCAAAGCCTTGTATTTTCAGACTTTGTTGAATGTGAGAGGCGTTTTATGCGCTCCGCCAGCCCTTTTATAAAAGGCCGAGACGTCCCCACCGTCGACACCCGTGCAAAAGCGGGTATTCCAAGCTCTTTTGCCAAATGGCGGTACTCGTCCTCAATTTCAACCAAGGTTTCTACATGTTCGCTGACAAAGGCATGCGGGTAGATCAGGACCGGGACTTTGCTTTTAGCTGCCAGCTCCAAAGCGTCTTCGGTTGATGGACCAATCCATTTGAGCGGGCCAACACGGCTCTGATAACAAATAGACCAGTCGAGATCGGGTATCTCGAGTTTTTCGGCAATCATGCGCGCAGATTCTTCGCATTGATATTGATAGGGATCTCCGGCTTTTACGATTTTTTCAGGTAGTCCGTGTGCGGAGAATAATAGCCTTGGTGCTTGCCCGCTCCGGTCCCTTAATTTTGTGTATTCAGCCTTGATGTTTTGGACTGATGCCGCAATAAATCCTTCGTCATCAGGATAGCAACATAAAAGTTTTGTTGGGGCTTTCAGATTATTTTTTGCGGCTGATTTTTTCCAGTCTTCAAAGGAAGAGCGGGATGTTGTGGTCGAATATTGCGGATAGAGAGGCACTAGCAAAATTTGATCAGGATCGTAGTCCTTAACCAATTTCGTCACTTCATCAGACATCGGGTGCCAATAACGCATACAGACAAAAACACGATAATCAGAACCCAACTCCCCTTGTAAAGCTCCTGCTTGTTGCAACGTATTTTCCAGCAGAGGGGACTTACCGCCCAATTTTGCATAGGCTGATCCGGCTTCATTTTTGCTGCGTTTATTGGCGATTAATCGTGAAACCAGATAGCGCACCAGATAAGGTGCTTTGATGATATTTTTATCCATGAAAAAATTTATCAGGAAAGGTCTGATGGATTCCGGTTTATCCGGTCCGCCGAGATTGAGCAAAACAATTGCTGTTCTTTTCTGCATTTGAGCTATCAGCCTCTGATAAGTTTCAAAACTTGTTCAACATGGGCGGGTGGAGTGTCTTTGTCAATGCCATGACCTAAGTTGAATATATGGCGCCCCTTGCCCAGAGTTTCCAGTATTTTTTTTGTCTGGATTTCCAATTCTTCACCACCTGCGCGTAATGTCATCGGATCAAGATTGCCCTGAACTGCACAATGTTTTTGTAAGGTTTGGGCTGCATATTCCGGCGGAACTTGTGTGTCTATGCCGATACCGTCAATGCCTGTGTGTGTTGCATATTCTTCGTAGAGAAAGGCTGCGCCTTTCGGAAAGCCAATGACAGGGGTTTCGGGTTTGAAGTGTTTGATATGGGCAACGATTTTTTTTGTCGGTTCTATGACCCATTTGCGGAATTGATCTGGAGGTAAAACCCCTGACCAAGAGTCAAAAATCTGGACGATGTTTGCTCCATGATTAATTTGGTTTACCAGATATTCGGAGATAAGTTTTGTTAAAAGGTCTATGAGTGTTTGGAATTTCTGAGGGTTGGACAAGGCAAATACGCGTGTTTCATTGAAATCTTTTGTACCCTTGCCGTCGATCATGTAGCACGCGAGTGTCCAAGGTGCGCCTGAAAACCCAATCATATCAGTGTTTGAAAATCCCTCTTTGTCCAATTGTGCACGGATTGATGAGACGGCGTCGTAGACTGCGGAAAGATTCACGTGAAATTGTTCAAAATCTAGGTTTGTCAGATCCGGTAACGGGCCTAATTGTGGTCCGTGATTTTGTGCAAATTGTAAATCTTGTCCCAGGGCATGAGGGACCACCAGAATGTCAGAAAAAAGGATTGCTGCATCAAAGCCAAAACGACGAATGGGTTGGAGTGTGACTTCGGTTGCGAAGGAAGGGGTGTAGCAAAGATCGAGGAAAGATCCTGCGTCTCCCCGTGTTTTAAGATATTCCGGCAGGTAACGACCCGCTTGCCGCATCAGCCAGACTGGCGGTATTTCTTGGGTTTTTCCCTTGAGTGTGTTGTATAGTTTACCAGTCATGTCGGTTTAACCTGTGTTTAAAATTTTTGTTTTCAGGACAGGGTTAGTGTTTCAAGTTTGGGCATAAAAGCAGAAACCAACTTTTATAAAAAGATATATTTTTTTGTTTTTGTAGTTAGTAGGAGGGGTGAGTCATGGGGATAAATTTTTATCCTAACTCTTATCCACATGCTGCGGATTGATGAGAAGATTTTGAATCCTCAGTTTTTGATTTTTTATCCTCTGTTTGAAGTTAGCATTTAAAAATTGTCCACCTGTGAATTTAGGATTTATGGATGTGCTTTTTATTTGTGGAACAAATTCTTCTTTTTTTATCCGACGTGTTATCAGACATGTTTCCCACTTTTTTGTCCACATCAGAGCGTATTGAAAGTCAAAATTGGGTTATTTACAGATAGTTGCTCTTTTATGGTCAAATTTTGAGGAGTTGCGTTGTTGGCGAAGAATGGGTACAGTAGCCGCAGATTATGACACATAGTATGGAATGAGAATATGTTTCAGGACGCATATATAAAATTAGACCGTTTGGAAGTTGAAGAGCTCTTGGAAAAGACCAAGAAATCTTTTGACGGTATTTCTTTTAATGCCGAGAATACTGTTATTATGTCTCGCGATTTGCCTTTTTATCCGGGCTATAAATTTTATGATATGGCTGATCATACCCATATGCCACCATCTCGCCGTTTTGTTTTGATGAAGGACGAGAAAGTTACCGTTCTCGATTTTACTAATACGCCGATTTATACGCTGAATAATGAATTACCTGTTCAGCTGACACGTGAGACAGTTAAGGATTATGTCCGTTTTTTCTTCACTTTTGTGCGCGGTCGTCATGGACGTTTTATAATTGTTGAAACGGTGGATGATATTGCTTGGCGTGAAGAGCCACCACCGGCAGCACGTAAATCGATCGCGAAGTTGATCAAGGAAATTTCCTTCCATTCTTCGGATAAAGAAGATGGGTCTTTCTTTATGCAGGCTCAGATGATGTTTCGGGATTCTTTGTTTCAGGCAGATGTTTCGGTTAAACCGGACGGATTGGTTCAACTTTCGAACGAGTCCTTGTTGATCGAGGATATGCCGATTTTGGATGACACATTCGGTCAGTAATCTAGTGAAGCTGCTTTTTAGGCTTTTTCCCTGATTTTTCAGATAATTAATAATGGTTTCAGCGTAGTCAGTGCTTGACTCCGGACGCAAAATCGTACCATGATCTGTTCTATCACAAATAATACGGAGGTAGACATGACCCGTTCTGAACTGATTCAAGTGCTCGCTGAGCGTAACCCGCATTTGTATTTGCGAGATGTTGAAAAAGTCGTTGATGCATTTTTCGGTGGGATTACCAGTGCATTGGTTGAAGGTGATCGTGTCGAGTTACGCGGTTTTGGTACTTTCTCTGTTAAGGAGCGTGGTGCTCGGGTTGGTCGCAATCCTCGTACGGGTGAGTCAGTTCAAGTAGATGAAAAACGTCTACCTTTCTTTAAAACAGGGAAAGAACTTCGCGAAAGATTGAATACGGACGAAACCGGCGCATAAGGTCTGATGTTCATGGCGTCATTTCTGAAAATTATTTCTACGGTTTTATTCATTGTCCCGTTGTTCTGGGTTATTCTCGCTAATCGTGAAGAAGTTTCCCTTTCTCTAGCCCCTTTATGGTCAGGATATAGCTTGCCGTTTGCTGCAATTATCTTTCTGGCGGTTCTCTATGGATTTGTTTGGGGAGCTTTAATTTTCTGGGCAAATGGATCAACACTACGCCAGTCTTTCAGACGGCAGAAAAAAGAAATCAAAAAATTGAATAACCAAATTGGTACGACCGCATGACCAAGATTTTTTGTGCGATTGATACTCCTGATTTATCCCGCGCAATTTCTTTATCGGGTGAAATTTCTAAGGCAGGTTGTGGTATTAAGCTCGGGCTTGAATTCTTTAGTAGCCTTGGTGCATCCGGTGTACAGTCCATCCGTAATGCTTATCCTGATATTCCTATTTTTCTTGATTTAAAATTTCATGATATACCCAACACTGTTGCAGGTGCTTTACGTGCCGTAACGCGCTTGGGTGTTTCTTATCTGAATGTTCATGCGTCCGGAGGGCTCGAAATGATGCGGCTCGGAGCAGAGACAATTCTTGATGAAGCCGATAAATCAGGGCTTGTTGCCCCCAAGCTTTTAGCTGTGACTGTTCTAACCTCTATGGATCAGGCTGCCCTATCTTCTGTAGGGCAAAGTGATGAGGTCAGTTCGCAAGTTCTGCGTTTAGCAAGTTTAACAAAGGAAAGCGGTCTTGCGGGCGTTGTTTGCTCAGGGCAAGAGATTTCTTTTTTGCGTACACATTTGGGACAAGATTTTATTTTGATGGTTCCAGGTATACGTCCTTCGGGAAGCGAGACAGGTGACCAAAAGCGTGTCCTAACCCCGAAGGCAGCTGTTGATTTGGGAGCCACACATTTGGTGATTGGGCGACCAATTACGCAAGCCGATGATCCATACCAAGCGGCATGTGATATTCTTTCTTCTTTGAATTAGTTGTTATCCGCCAAGAGTTGGATTTCTTAACTGCATACCACTTTTGGTAGTTGCTGTCTGCGCAGCATCAACACCACCATTTGTGACACTATTCGTGGCATCCTGAATGGCCATTCCTGCGGCCCGTTTGACATCGGCTGCATTGATTGATTGAAGTCCGTCTTTGACACTATCGTAGGCTTCTTTGAGATAGCCCCTCATTTTTTCAAAAGCGGATGGCTCTTCATATGTTCCGGTTACTTTTGCAACAACACATTGTGCTCCGGTTTCGCTGATACGGGCATGTGTGGCTACAGACTGGGCAGATGAGTCAATCCCTATCAGGTCTGTCGCGACCTTTGCATTAAGGTTTCTTTCCCCCGGATTTACTTTGCATTCCTCGAATGCCTTTAGTGTCTGATCAAGCGTCACATCTACCATTTTTCACACCCTTTTTATTCATTCATATTTTTGTTAAGTATAGGCTCTAACATTTAATAATTGGTGTAAATTTACATATATCATGCAAGATTTTCTTTTGGATTATTACCTTTGGATCAAGGCGTTACATATTATTGCCGTGATTTCTTTTATGGCGGGCATGCTTTATTTGCCTCGTCTTTTCATCTATCACATTGAGGCACCCAAGAATTCTCAAATGTCCGAGACTTTTAAGGTGATGGAGCGTCGTTTAATGCGGGTGATTATAAATCCTGCATTTTTGGCAGCGTTGTTTTTTGGTGGGCTTATGTTTTGGGCCAACCCTGCTCTTTTCTCTCAAGGCTGGATGCACGTCAAATTACTGTGTTTGATTTTGATGGGTGGCGTTCACGGAGCTTTTTCAAAATGGCGCAAAAATTTTGCAAAGGACGAAAACTCTAGGTCTGCAAAATTTTATCGCGTGTGGAACGAAATCCCGACAATCTTGATGATTGTGATTGTTCTTATGGCTGTTGCGAAACCATTCTAGTTTTTTAATTGATAAGGTTAAACACGTTTTCGGGTGGGACGTGTTTATAGGCTTCTTCTAGGCATCCTTCCAGATAGCCAGGGCAGATATTGACAACTTTACGCCCCGCCGGAGATCCCATAGCTTTGGCAAAATCCAGAACCATATTACGTGTTGCAATCTGTGTGAGTGGGAGTGCTGTAAAATATCTTTCTGATAGCGGTTGGAATTCAAGACTCTTTTCGTCGTAATTTACTTCGACTTCTATCTGATCCGGCGTAATAAAGGTCTGAAAATATTCAAGGTAGTTTCCTATGAAGGATAGGATTTCCCAGGGGTTCGGGAATCTCATGACATGAATGCGAGAGTGGGTATATAGGCTTGGCGTGTATGCGTCACTTTCTTCGTCATCAGACAATTCATAGACATCTTTGAACATATTATCCAAATCTTGGAAAAAGCCGTCGAGCTGGACTTGCAATTTTTTTATATGGTCCGGCTTATCCTCATCATCAATTTTTTTTACACCAAACGTTATTGATACAGGCTTCCAGTTTGGCCCCACGTTAAACTGAATATCTATTCTTTCCTTATCTAGGGGGTCTAAAAGAATATGCGTTAGAATGATCTCTTTTAGAGTGTCGGCAAGAGCTATCCCAAATTTATTCAACGCATGTTTCTTTTCAAGATATCTTGTGTGGTGTTGATAAACGGGTATCGAGAAATGCGTTTTATGCTCTGTCATTTGAATTTATTGCGGTAGCAATGCTGGGTAAATTGTATCTTCATTGGGGCGATTTGCTAAAAGCCCCTGAATTCTTGCAAAAGAATCTTTTATGCCTGTTCTATATAATATTTTAGATGTTCCCAAACCCGTAAGGTATGCATGTGGCGCCGAGGCGTAGGTGGCAAACGGCATAAAATATAATGCCTGATTGTATAAATTATCTCTTCTGTTTTCTGGTCCTTCAAGTATTTGATTAAGGACCATTATGTGGGATCTATCGGCAGGTATTCTGGCGGAGTCAGAGCTGTATTTTTCCTGCATCGGAATGTCATTGCGTCGTGCATATTGTTGCAGACGATTGACAAATTCTGCGAGGTTGCTGATTTTGAAAGTTATCTCAATTTGATCCGTATGCCCCTCAGTATGTTCAGGTAAAAACATGGGCTCGGGCGTCTTTATATATGCTGCATCTTCTTCATTAGAAAATTCAACTTCTGTGAAAAAATCCAACAGAGCATAATATTGAACGTAAAAAGCCTCTTTAGATGCAGAAAGCAGGAAATTCATATCAAAGCTGTCACCATTTTCATTGTAGGAAATACTGAGTTCGGGTGGCTGATAGGCTGAATTTTGACGTGTAGTCAATAGCTGCATAATGATTGAGACAATGGAGTTGACGGCTCTAACGTAATTAATTTCAGTTAAAGGCCAGTTGGATTCTTCAAGAGTATGGCCATCGTTCGTTTTATGTTGGCTCGACATCCGGAATTTAGGGCTAATTTCCGGTTTTTGCTTATCGCCAGTAATATAACTAACTGTAAGTTGCCCCATTCCCTGTTATTCCGTTTTTTGTATTTTTATTATGCAAATATTTAGATGTTTTTTTGTTGTTTGGCAAGAATTTATTGACAGTTTTGTCATAGACTTGTATATAGGTCGTGTCTTTTAGAACTCCTGACAATTTGAGGCTGTGGATAGAGAAGAACCTCGCAGGAGTTGGTTTTAGTTCGGAGTAGCCGATAGTCATAAGACATTCTCAAGTTTTTCCCAGCACTTTTGTTTATTAACCGAGTTATTATGCAACAACCTAACGGATAATTTTCCAGACCTTCGCAGGATCGCGCTGAGATCTTTGTATACCGAAGGCACATTTTCACCTTAAACATGATGAGACTCTCATGAATCTTCAAGATTTGAAAACTCGCTCCCCTGCCGAATTATTGGCCTTTGCAGAGGAGTTAGAAATTGAAAACTGCAGTACAATGCGTAAACAGGATATTATGTTTGCTGTATTGAAAAGACTGGCAGAACAAGATGTGCCTATTGCCGGCAGTGGTGTTCTGGAGGTTTTGCAAGACGGTTTCGGTTTCTTGCGTTCACCGGAAGAAAACTACCTACCAGGACCTGATGATATTTATGTATCTCCTTCGCAAGTGCGCCGTTTTGGCCTTCGGACAGGGGATATTGTCGAAGGGGGTATTCGTGCTCCAAAAGAGTCCGAACGTTATTTTGCTCTTTTGAAAGTAGACAAAATTAATGATGAAGCTCCGGAGAAAATCCGCCATCGCATTAACTTTGATAACCTTACCCCGCTTTATCCGGAACGGAAGATCAAGCTTGAGCTCGAAGACCCGACCAAGAAAAACTTTACCCAGCGCGTAATTGAATTGACCTCCCCACTCGGGTTCGGTCAGCGTGCATTGATTGTTGCGCCGCCTCGTGTCGGTAAAACTGTTATGCTGCAAGATATTGCACATTCTATCGCGACCAACCACCCTGATGCGTATTTGATCGTTTTGCTGATTGATGAACGCCCTGAAGAGGTGACCGATATGGCGCGCTCTGTGCGTGGAGAGGTTGTTTCGTCTACATTTGACGAGCCGGCAGCCCGTCACGTTCAGGTCGCTGAAATGGTCATGGAGAAAGCCAAGCGTCTTGTTGAGCATAAGCGAGATGTTGTGATTTTGCTCGACTCTATTACCCGTTTGGCACGTGCCTATAACACGGTCGTGCCTTCATCAGGTAAAGTGTTGACCGGGGGTGTTGATGCCAACGCCTTGCAACGTCCGAAGCGTTTCTTCGGTGCTGCTCGTAATATTGAGCAAGGAGGATCGCTGACAATTATTGCTACGGCTCTGATTGACACAGGTAGCCGCATGGATGAGGTTATCTTTGAAGAATTTAAAGGAACCGGTAACTCTGAAATTGTTCTGGATCGTAAAATCGCTGACAAGCGTGTCTTCCCTGCAATTGATATTCAGAAATCCGGTACCCGTAAGGAAGAATTGCTTGTAGCAAAAGATACATTGCAAAAAATGTGGTTGTTGCGCCGTATTCTTAATCCGATGGGTACAGTAGATGCCGTCGAGTTCTTGTTGGATAAGTTGAAAGATACAAAATCCAACGAGGATTTCTTCCAATCTATGAACCAGTAGTTACGGCTGTTTATGTCGGTTTCACAAAATATAAGCGGGCTGCACAAGAATATCGGTGCAGCCTGTTTGCATTCCGGCAGGCTTATATCGGATGTTCACTTGGTGGCAGTTTCCAAGTTTCAAAGTGATGATAAAATTCAAGAAGCTTTGGATTGTGGGCTTCGTATTTTCGGAGAAAATCGTGTGCAAGAAGCTGTGCAGCATTGGGGGATGCGTCGAGAGGTATATCCTGATCTGGAGCTGCATTTAATCGGGCCATTACAAAGAAATAAAGTTAAGCAAGCTGTTGCTCTATTTGATGTGATCGAAACCGTTGATAGACCGGCAGTGATTGATGAGCTTGTTAAAGAATGCCACGTGCAGCAAAAATCCCCTCGTTTTTTTGTGCAAGTGAATATTGGTAATGAAGATCAAAAATCGGGTGTTTTGGTTGAGGATTTGCAGAATTTGCTCGCCTATGCAGAGTGCTCTGGTTTGGAGATTTCCGGCTTGATGTGTATTCCGCCTGCCGAGGTTGATCCTGTCCCGTTTTTTAAAGAGATGCGTTCTTTGGGTGAGCACTATAAACTATCCTTCTTGAGCATGGGTATGAGCGCAGACTTTGAAAAGGCAATAGAGTTTGGGGCCACACATGTTCGGGTCGGTTCTTTGTTATTTGGATCACGCTAATTTTGAGACAGGGGTAAAATATGAGCGATATTTTTTTTAAGGAGTCAGAAGATTTCTTGGTGCTACCAAAGATGCCTTATTATGAAGGTTTGGACCGTGTTCAAGTTTCTGTTGCGGAGAAGTATAATTTTGATGGTCTTGTGCACCGCCTGCGCTTTCTTACTCCAAAATTTATTCTCAAAATCGGTGATCGCATTGGGGCGAGGTTATTGGCCCGGACGAAGAGTCCATATCTTGAAGAAATTAATGGGTTTTCAAAACATCTTGGCGTGGGGGTTGAAACTTTAAACACAGGATATGAATGGGCGTGCACAGCTATGGTGCGTGAGACTGCTTCCAAGCATCCTGTTTTGCACCGTGTTCTGGATTGGTCTCTTCCCATGGGTAAATATATGCATGTTGCAAAATATGAAACAGAGCATGGCCCGTATTACGATATTAATTGGTCAGGAAATAGCGGCATCATTAATGCTGTGGCGCCTAAACGTTTTGTCATTTCCATTAATCAATCTCCTATTCCTATGCGCAGCAATTTGGGAAAAATAGGGTTCCCGATTGATTGGTTCTTGCAGCGTCGCGCGACCTTCCAAAGTTCAGGTTGGTTACCTTCTCATCTCTTAAGACATGTGTTTGAGATAGCTCCTGATTACCACTCAGCCGTTAAGATTTTGACAGAAACGCCTTTGGCAATTCCGGTTATTTTTACTGTTTGTGGTCGTGAAGAAGGCGAGAAATGTATTATTGAGCGGCAAGAAAATTCGGCGCATATCATAGAATATTCGAATGTTTGTACCGCTAACCATTGGCAAGAGCATGAATGGTCAGGTCACCCGAGACCTATCCGTTCCAGAGACCGACTGGAAGCGGCAAAGTCAGCATGTTCGGATTATGTCGAAGAGGATTTTAACTGGCAATGGTTGCGGCCGCCTATTTTAAACAAACACAGCATTATGGCCTTTATTGCAAATACTGATGGTGTAATGAAAGTGGCGAATTTTAGAGTTGTAGATGGTGTCGTGACGCCTATTTCATACTTTTCTTTATAGAGAATTCCTATTTATATGACAGATCCCCGCTGGGGTGGCGAGGATCTGCAGTGGCGGCGGAGAAGAGTTTTTCCAGACCTACTAGGGGTAATAGGTCAATTTTTTGCCAGCTCTTCGAGTGCGACAGTTCTTGCACATTGACGGTAGGCTTTTACAGCTTGTACGACGTCAATCTTTTGTGCAGTTTGTTGCCCTTCTCCTATGCTGGCATTGCGCCAGAGACGGCTTGGTGGATTTGAAGACGGTTGGTTTTCTGCCATGCTTACTGTGGGGCTGAGCAATGCATGGCACCGTTCTTCAACTAGCGCCGGGGAAGACTTTTTTGTGAACTCGGTTATTTGGGCCGGTTCTGAAACTTTTACCAATGCGTTGAGGGGCATCAGAATATCTGCTTTTGCCATTCGCGGCATTACGAGTGCCGCAATAATGGTGGCTAAGACTATGATGCCTAGCCACATCATCAGAAATCCTTTGAACATTGTTTTTGGAGCGACAGCTCCGAGAGAGTTTTTGCCGTACATATTTTCCCACCCAACTTCACAAGACTTTTTTCTTGCCGGTTTTTCCGGCTTACAGTTTCATTGGACCATTTTTATGGTAATTAGGCAATTTGTTTCGTTTCGATTTTGTCTGGTAGTTTCGTAAAAAATATTTCAAATTGTAGAGTATTTTGAAAAAGGTAGAATTTATGCGCATTGGAATTGATTTAGGTGGAACAAAAACTGAAATTATCTGTCTTCACGCTGTAAACGGAAAAGAGCTTTTCAGGAAGAGGGTCCCGTCTCCGCAGGGTAGTTATGAGGGGACACTGGATAATCTGGTTCGGCTGATTGAAGAGGCCGAGGCTGAATTGGGCCAAAAAGGAACTGTCGGAATTGGTATTCCGGGATGTGTTTCGAATGAAACGGGTACTGTCAAAAATTCCAACTCTATTTGGATTAATGGCAAACCGCTTCAAAAAGACCTTTCCTTACGCCTTGGACGCGATATTCGTATGGAGAATGATGCGAATTGTTTGGCAGTTTCAGAGGCAACAGATGGGGCGGGAGAAGGTCAACCTGTTGTTTTTGCAGTTATTATCGGGACGGGCTGTGGTGCGGGAATTGTTGTTCACGGAAAGCCTGTTTCCGGTTTGAATGGATTGGGCGGCGAGTGGGGTCATAATCCCTTACCTTTCCCTAAAATTTATAGCGAAGATGTATCTTCAGGCCCAAAATTCTTTGACGATGGGAAGAGTGAGGACGAGATTGTTTCTCATATCTATCGTCACAAAGATCCGATCTCTTATTATGTTGCTGAGCCTCGTTTGGCTGAGGCGCCGGGACCTTTGTGTTATTGTGGTAAGCGCGGATGTCTTGAGAAATGGATTTCGGGGACCGGTTTCAAGGAGGATTATGCGCGTGTGAACGGAGAAGAAATTTCTACGCATGATATTGTCTCTCTTGCAAAGGATGGTGATGCCAAATCCCTTGCAGCATTAGATCGTTATAGTGATCGTCTGGCACGTGCTTTGGCCGGCGTGATTGATATTCTTGATCCTGATGTGATTGTTTTGGGGGGCGGCATGAGTAATGTTTCGAGCCTTTACAAGGATGTTCCTTTATTGTGGGACAAATATATTTTCTCGGACTCTGTTCGCACAAAACTTTTACCTGCGCGTCATGGAGATTCTTCGGGGGTTCGTGGTGCCGCTTGGTTATGGGGGCGAGACGTTTAATGTCCCAATCTCCCTCCTCTTATATGATACATCTTGTGTCTGATGCGACGGGTGCGACTTTGCAAGGATTGGCGGAGGCTGCTGTTTCGCAGTTTCGCGCCAATGTTCATCAAAAGCTCTGGCCTCAAGTGCGTAGCGATAAACAATTGGATCGTGTGATTAAGGGCTTGGAATCTTCAGGTGGAATAGTTTTTTATACGCTGGTAGATGAGGCATTGATCCGGCGTTTGGAAGAAGCATGCCATGCTTTGGGAATTCAATGTATTGCGGTGATGGCCCCTTTTTTGTCAGGATTATCTGAGTATTTTGAGCAAGTGCCTATCGGACGTCCAGGCTTGCAGCATAGGTTGGACGAAATTTATTTTGAACGTATGGAAGCAATAGATTTTGCCATGAGCTTTGATGATGGACAAAATCTTACAGGTATTGAGTCTGCTGATGTTGTTCTGGTCGGTGTCTCCCGAACGTCCAAAACACCGACTTGTATCTATTTGGCGCGTCATGGTATTCGTGCAGCAAATATCCCTCTTATTCGCGAAACAGGTTTTCCAGAGGAAGTTCTTTCTTATGAGCGCCCTTTATTTGTTGGTTTGACGGAGTCCGCTGATCGTCTGATTGAGCTACGTTCTACGCGGCTTAAAACAGATAACGGCGGTATTATCGGGAATAATTTGTATATTGATCCTGAGCAAGTTGAGCAGGAAGTGTTGTGGGCCAGAAAGTTTTTTAAGGCACGTGGCTGGCCAATCATTGATGTTACTAAGAGATCTGTAGAAGAAACTGCAGCAGAAATAATGGTTTTGCTGCAAATTGAGGAAGAAAAGCAGGATCACCAGAATGGATAAGACTATGCCCACCTGCCCACCCGAGTTTCTTTGTGCCGGTGTTATAGGGCACCCTATTGCACATAGTAAGTCTCCTCTGATCCATGGTTATTGGCTGAAATTGCACGGAATTAAAGGGTGCTACGAGCGCTATGATATTTTGCCGGAGTTTCTGGAGCAGGGTGTTTCGGATTTGGTAGCCGCAGGTGTTCGAGGATTTAATGTAACGATTCCTCATAAGATAGAGATTATGAAGTTTTGTGCGGAATTGAGCGAGGAAGCGCGTGCAATAGGTGCTGTTAATACGGTTGTGGTCCGTGACGATGGTCGTCTCTATGGAACGAATACAGACTATTTCGGTTTTATTGAGAATATTCGTAAGGCTAAGCAGAGGTTTGATTTTTCCAGCGGTCCGGCTGTTGTTTTGGGAGCCGGAGGGGCTGCACGTGCTGTTATATACGGTCTGAAAAATGCCGGAGTTCCCAATATTACAATTGTAAATCGAACCGTATCCAAGGCTGAGGCTTTGGCACATGAATTCGGGTGTGGATTTGCGCATTGGGAGTCCTTAGCTGATATTTTGAAATCCTGTCATTTATTGGTGAATACGACATCCTTGGGAATGGTTGGTCAGACGTCGTTGGAAATGGATCTTTCTCTTCTTCCTGATAATTGTCTGGTGAATGATATTGTTTATGCGCCGCTTATGACGGATTTTCTTAGATTAGCTGAATCTCGTGGTTTGGATTATGTCACTGGTATAGGGATGTTGTTGCATCAAGCTCGCCCCGGTTTTGAAGCGTGGTTCGGTAAATCTGTTG
>QKCR01000133.1 GCA_003245575.1 Alphaproteobacteria bacterium
ACCTTCTTCTTAAAAATAATATGATACTTAAGGATATAGAGCGGATTGCGACGACACGCGGACCGGGGTCTTTTACAGGAGTTCGTATTGGTCTGGCAACAGCACGAACATTGGGGCTTGCCTTATCCGTTCCAGTTCTTGGGTTTTCGACATTGGAAGTATTATTGAACGAATTTCCTGATGCGCTTGTTGCGATTGATACAAAGCGGGAAGATTACTACACACAGATCAAAGAGGGGGAACCTATCATCCTATCTCAAGATCAACTGGATCAATCTGAGAGGTATGTGATTAAAGACAGGGTTCCAGACCTGAAAATTATGTGTCATTTAGCGGCCTCTGTTGATGCGACCAAGCTGGAACAATTCCCTGCAACGCCAATTTATATGCGGGATGCCGAAACATCCCAGCCCAAACACAATAAGGCCGTGGGCAAGTAAGCAAAGCCTCTTTTGTCCTGCGTTGCGTCATGCCATAATCCCCGCATGGAACAATGGACAGATCACGGAATTGTACTATCTGCACGCGCTCATGGAGAAAATGGCGCGGTTGTTTCTTTGTTGACCGAAAACCACGGACGCCATAATGGCTATGTCTACGGTGCAAAATCCTCAAAAATGCGTGGCCTTCTTGAGGCTGGAACCATTCTGGAAGTGGAATGGAAATCGCGCGTGTCAGATCAATTGGGGAATTTTAGCTTTGAGCACGGGCAGAATTGTGCAGCCATGATTCTGGGGGACCAGATGAAATTGGCAGCCTTGCTCTCGGCTTGTGCGCTATGTGATGTATCATTACCTGAACGGGAAGTGCATAGCGGTTTATATAAAGGAATGAAGGCATTACTTGAAACTCTTCAGACGGAGGTTTGGGGAGCTGCTTATGTGCTATGGGAAATAGCCTTGTTAAAAGAATTAGGTTTTGGTCTTGATTTAACGCGTTGTGTGGCCGGAGGAGATGCCAGGACATTGACATATGTCAGCCCTAAATCAGGCTGTGCCGTGTCCTTAAAGGAAGGGTATCCCTATAAGGATAAGCTCTTGCTTCTCCCTGATTTTTTGAAGCATGAACCAATCAAGAATCTGGATGAGGAAGAGGTCATGCGTGGTCTCAAGATGACGGGATATTTTCTGGAAAATTGGGTTTTTGCACATCATTCGCACGGAATCCCTGAGCCGCGCTTGCGTTTCGCGTCTGTATTTGCGAAGAAATACGCTTGTCCTGACGAATCTGCCGCTTAATCGGCACAAAAAGAGAAGAATTATAAGTTTAGTAGGAAAGAACATTGAATGGCCCGTAAGACACCGACCAAACCTGTGGAAGAAAAAATTATCAATCAGCCGATGGCAAACTTGCTATCGGAAAGATATTTGTCTTACGCACTGTCAACAATTATGGCGCGGTCGTTGCCTGACGTACGCGATGGCTTAAAGCCTGTGCACCGTCGCGTTATGTTTGCGATGTATCAGTTAAAGCTCAATCCAAATTTGCCACCTAAGAAATCTGCACGTGTTGTGGGTGATGTCATCGGTAAATTTCACCCGCATGGAGATCAATCCGTTTACGATACATTGGTTCGTTTGGCACAGGATTTCGCTGTGCGCTATCCATTAGTCGACGGACAAGGGAATTTCGGGAATATTGACGGTGATAACGCAGCCGCAATGCGTTACACAGAATCCCGTCTGACAGAAACCGCAATTGCGCTTCTGGAAGGTATCGATCAAGATGCAGTTGATTTCCGCTTTACTTATGACGGGGATACACAAGAGCCAACCGTTTTACCATCCAATTTCCCGAACCTGCTGGCAAACGGGGCAGCGGGGATTGCCGTCGGTATGGCAACAAACATTCCGCCGCACAACGTTGCCGAGTTGTGTGAAGCGATGGAGTTGATGCTAGAAAAAGATGCAAGTCTTGAAGACATCGTCAAAATAGTGAAGGGTCCTGATTTCCCGACAGGAGGTATTCTTGTCGAGAGCAAGGAAGCCGTTCTCGACGCTTATAAGACAGGTCGCGGATCTTTCCGCACACGTGCACGCTGGGTCAAAGAAGACCTGAAACAAGGTATGTGGCAGATTGTTGTCACTGAAATTCCATACCAAGTACAAAAAGCCAAATTGATCGAGCAGATTGCTAATCTGATTACCAACAAAAAACTGACCATGTTGGACGATATTCGGGATGAGAGTGCGGAAGACATCCGCATTGTTCTTGTGCCTAAAAATCGCAATGTTGAACCAGAGCTTCTGATGGAAGCTTTGTACAGAACATCGGATCTGGAAAACAGATTTGCGCTGAACATGAACGTTCTGGAGGACGGAATTGTCCCGAAAGTCATGAACTTGAAAGAGGTTCTCCAGTGCTGGCTGAACCACCGACAAGATGTTTTGGTACGTATGTCAAACCATCGTTTGGAACAAGTCAAACATCGCTTGGAAGTTCTGGCGGGTTATCTGATTGTTTATCTGAATATTGATGAAGTTATCAAAATCATTCGCGAAAGCGATGAGCCAAAACCGGCATTGATGAAAAAATTCGGCCTAACCGAAGTGCAGGCCGAGGCCATCCTTAACATGCGTTTGCGCTCTTTGCGTAGGCTTGAAGAAATCGAAATCCGCAAGGAATTTGAGGGATTGGAAGCGGAGCAAGATAAGCTCGAGAAACTTTTGAAATCAGAAGCCAAACAATGGGCTGAGATTAAAAAACAAATAGGCGTAACCAAAAAAATCTATGGCCCGACAACTGCGCTGGGCGCTCGCCGTACGACGATTGGCAAGCCACCTGCACCTGTCGAAGTTGACCTGCAACAAGTCATGGTCGAAAAAGAGCCTGTAACAATTGTCCTCTCCGCAAAAGGTTGGATCAGGGCTATGAAAGGCCATAACGTCAATTCAAATGACTTGAAATATAAAGAGGGCGACCGCGAACAATTTATTTTCGAGGCGCAAACAACCGATAAGCTGGTTGTGTATGCAAGCAACGGACGTTTCTACACGATTACAGGCGATAAGCTCCCACCGGGACGTGGGTTCGGAGAACCGATAAGATTGCTCGTCGATATTCCGAATGATGCCGACATCATCCACACGATGGTCTGGCAACCTGACCAAAAAATCTTGGTTGCAAGCCGCGATGGTAAAGGCTTTATCGTCTCCAGTAACGATATTCTGGCCCAAACCAAAAATGGTAAAATCGTGATGTCAGTGGCAGACAATGGCGACGCTACGATTTGTAAGCCGTTAGAGAAAACAGATGACCATATTGCAATCATCGGAAATAACAGAAAATTCTTGGTCTTTAAACTTGACCAAATTCCTGAACTGTCGAAAGGGAAAGGGGTTATCCTCCAGAAATACAAGGATGCCAACATCTCTGATCTCAAGACATTCAATTTGAAACAGGGTCTGACTTATACATCTGGTACGCGCGAAATGTCGGTATCAAATGTGAAAGAATGGATAGGTGAGCGCGCTCAGGTTGGTAAATTACCGCCAAATGGTTTCCCGAGGAGTAACAAATTCGGCTGAGATCAAATGAAATAAACACCTGATCGAATTCACCGCTGAGCAAATATAAAAATATACAGGCGAGGTTAAAAAGTGGAGAAGTTCGATGTAGATGCAGCCGTACAAGTCGTGCGGCAGCTATATGATAAGTGCGAGCAAAAAGTCAGCCTAGAGAGTGACATGACAGTGTCACGATTGCCGACAATTGATCGCTTGAAATACGAAATCTTACAACAAAGACGGGCCGATATTCTATCAATCCGGGAACCTGCTGCCCGTGGGCAGAAAAGAATTGTCTCGTTAAAAGATAAATTTGAAGCAGTCACCGCAGCAGTTCTTCCGGTGTTTTTCAAAAGAATGAAAGATAAAGATGCGCCAACATCATTTATCGTTGCCGGAAAATTTTGCCAGAGTTTAGCGGACTTGCATTTAATGCCTGTCACTGGGACACCGTTACGTTCAAAGCTTCTTGATGTATTACATGTTAAAGAGGACGAGTTCTGGAATGTTCTTCAAGTTCAGGCAAAGAGATTCATATTTCATTGCTTGGAAGAGATCATGGTAAAGCGGGGCATAAGTTATGAAGATTTGGAAAAACATTACCAGGGAGGAAAAGGAGACCTGGATTCGCTAGAATTCATGTTGGAGAACCTTTATCACCCAACTGCTCTGGAGATACTCTCGGCTGCAGAAGTGGCTTTTGATATGGACTATGAGCGCGTAATTCCCGAATTCATACAGGTGCATAAACAGGCTCGTATAGGGGGGCTCTATAGGCCTGTTCCAAAGTAATCAGGCACCTTAGAGGCAATATATTTGACAATATAGTTATATTGATATATAGGTAAGTAGTATTTATATATAACAAAGGAGTAACTATTATTATGCCTTCGGGTGGATTTCTGGCTCTTCTGGATGATGTAGCCACCATGACAAGACAAATAGCCATGTCGGTTGATGATGTTTCGACATTGGCACATATGACAAGCAAGGGCGTCCAAGCCACAACAGCCTTAACGGTAGACGATATTCCCGTAAGTGCCGAAGCTCTCAGCTCTCAAAAAATTGAGCCGAAAAGAGAGTTGCCAATTATCAAACGTATCTACTTTAATGCTTTGAAAACAAGATTGGCAGTAACACCAGTCACATCATTGATCTCTCATTTTGCCCCTGCCGCTATGCCGGTTATTCTGGGATTGGGGGGCGCATATCTGGCATATGAGGGTGCCGAAAAAGTCCTTCATAATTTTATGCCGGAACATGATGCTCATGATGAGCAGATAGAGAATGCTGCCAAGCAGAAATTGACTCCGGAACAAAGGGAAAAGAAATTGGTAAAAAGCGCCACCATAACGGACGGCGTCATGGCCACGGAAATTTCCTTTATGGCGATGGACCAAATTGCAAAACATTTTCCGGACAGTGGACCTGTCAACAAATTTGCATCCTTGCTGGGTGTAAATACATTTATTGCTTCGACCATCTATATGGCTGTTGGTGGTTTGGTCAAGATGGATGATCTGGGCCTAAAAATGATGACGAAACAAGGTGACGGATTATTCTCTAAGGGTATTAGAACGATCGGTCGTGGGCTGTTATCAGCTGCGCCCAAAATTTCAAGTTTCCTATCTCGTGCTGGGACCGGAGCCATGCTTTGGATCGGGGGCGAGTTACTAACCCCCGGAGTTTCGGCCGTCGCCAAACTGGCAGGTTGGACAGGGCTGCATAACGGAGCCGAAGCTCTGATACATGGTATTCATAGTTTTTCTCATGCCGCGCAAGCCGCAGTTCCTTCTGCTGTTTCGTTTATGAGCGGATTTGCAGGTTGGGCAGCGGATACAATTTCTTATCAGGGGATTGGTCTGTTGGCAGGTATCGGCATTGTCGGTGGCGTTAAGCTGGCCGAAAAAGCATACGACTATGTAAGGGACATGAGACATGCAAAAGCTATGAATCCTGAATTGTCCACACAAGCGACCGTACAGACAAATGATGTTGAAACCAAATATGCACCAACTTTTGCCTTGGCGCAGACAGGACCTGCAATTCAGGCTCCATATAAACTAACAGAAATTGCTAAAGCTGTTATTGAGATGGGACAAACTTCGCAACAAGCTATACGTACGCTCGGCATGGCACCTCAATGGGGAATGAGTGCTAAACCGACCATGGCATTTTAAAAATTTGAGATAGAGACTTAAATGAAAAGGGCGTATGAAACGCCCTTTTTCTATGGGAATTGAACATTCCCTGTTGTTTTTCTATATCCTGGATCAACTGGCACGGACCCTGTCCCACCTGACGCTGCTTTTTTTGTCGTGACAGGCTTAGTCAAAGATTCGCGCAACAGAATAATACTAATTCTACGGTTCTGCGGATCATTTGGGGCTTCAGGTTTTAGATGTTCCGTATCTGCTTTCCCGACAACGTTCGAGAGTTTTTTCTTTTCGATACCTGCATCAAGCAGGACGCGGCGTGAAGCGTTTGCACGATCTGCTGACAATTCCCAGTTGGTGTAATCTGCGCCCTTGGCGTAGGGGACTGAGTCAGTATGTCCACGCACCGAAATCTGGTTAGGCATGGATTTGATAATATCCGCAACCATATCAATCAGCTTGACTGTTTTCTCGTAAGGTCTGGCACTGCCACTCGGGAACATGGACTCACCGTCTTGGTCAACGATTTGGATACGTAGCCCTTCCGGTGTCATATCAACCATCAGGTTTTTGGCCAAATCTTTTAATTCTGAATCTTGAATAGCTTCTTCAATCTTATCTTTGACTTCTTGGAACTCGGCGTTTTCACGCTTTTCCAACTCGGCTTGCAATTCTTCCTTCTTCATTTGCTCAGGATCAATTTGCATCTGCACATTTGGAGAGGGCGGATTGTTATTATGCACGATTGGCTGGACGTCATTGACTCGAGCGCCTTCAGTCGAAACAGTGAGGCCACCCATAACACCACCTGCGCCACTGGTTTGACTGGAAACCTCCATCGGCGTGGGATCAAAATATTCAGAAATACCGCGGCGTTGTTCTTCTGTTGTCGCATTTAACAGCCACATCAAAAGGAAGAACGCCATCATAGCCGTCACAAAGTCAGCATACGCAACTTTCCAAGCGCCGCCATGGTGACCGCCGCCGCCCTTAATAACTTTTTTAACTACAATGACTGGAGCTTTTTCGTCTGCCACAATCTATTCCTTACATTATACGATTAGGCCGGAGCAGGGAGGTTGTTCAAGCTTTCCTCCAATTCCTGGAAAGTTGGCTGAACATCATGCGGCAAAAATTTACGCGCAAACTCAACGGCAACCTGTGGTGCGGCCCCTTGCAAGAAAGCCAGAATACCGACTTTTAAAGACTTGTAATACATGACCTCTGTTTCCGCTCTTGCCGTCATAGCACCGGCAATAGGACCGATCATACCATAGGCAAGAAACACCCCAAGGAACGTCCCCACCAACGCACCACCAATCATGCCCCCAAGGACTTCCGGTGGTTCGGTAATAGACCCCATAGTCTTAATAACCCCAAGAACAGCGGCAACAATACCTAGCGCCGGAACCCCGTCAGCCATTGTTTGAACGGCATGTCCCGGATGTCCATGGTGAGCTTCAATTGTTGCGATCTCTTCATCCATCAAGGCTTCAATGGTCATCGGATTATCATTTCCTAATGAAATAATACGCAAATAATCGCAAACAAATACTTCTGCGTGATGGTTATGCGCAAAGCTTGGAAAATTTTTAAAAATAGAACTCTCATGCGGGTTCTCGATGTGTGCTTCAATAGCCAGCCATCCTTTGGTGCGAACAAGTTTGAACACGGAGTACAACATACCCAACTGCTCCATGTAATCCTGTTTGGAATAGGCAGAAGGCTTACTTAACGCTTTGAAGTAAGACATGGTTGTCTTGATAACGTGCGGAGGGTTTGCCACAAGAAATGCAGCAACAGCACACCCGAAAATAATGGTAAACTCACCGGGAAGGGCGTGAACAATAATCATCACGATTTTAACAAAATGCTCGAAGTTAAAGTGCATCGCGATCAAAAGACCTGCGAATGTAAAAACAAGAACAAGAGCTAAGCCGGCAAATTTCATGAATATCTATCCTAGAATCGATTAACTGCGCAATCAGGGTAGCAAATTCTGTACCCACTTTGCAGTGTGTCATAAACGGCTTAACAGGATTTTAATTTGCTATGTAAATTAAAGCTTGGATAAGGCGTACTCGATACGCTTGGATACTTCTTCAAGACCGAGAACTTCCATAGCGTGAACAAGGGATGGAGAGGACGCTTTCCCGGTAACGGCAGCGCGCAAAGGCATCATAACCTTACCCAACTTGCCGTCACGGTGGTAATCGGCCGTTGATTTGCATAAGGATTCAAGTTCGTCGGCAGTAAATGCAGAAAGTCCTGTTAGGTTGTCGTGTATGACACGGACAATAAACTTTCCGTCCTCATTGAGTTGTGCCGCAGCTTTCTCTTCAAATTCATAAGGAATATCGCGAACAAGAAATTCTGCGTCATCAGCAAGTTGTACAAGTGTTTTTGCACGTGACTTTAATTCATCCATGCGGGCCATCAGACGCGCGCGTCCGATCTCGGATACGTTGATTCCGCGCAATTTATAGATGTCTATCGTCAAATCGGCTAAACGGTCATTATCCGCGAGCTTCATATAATGAGCGTTTACAAAGTTGAGCTTATCAAAGTCGAAGCGGGCGGCACCTTGATTGATATGCTCCAGATCAAACCATTTTATGGCTTGTTCTGTTTCAATAATCTCATCATCGCCATGCGACCAACCCAGACGTAACAGGTAGTTGCGCATAGCTTCTGGAAGGTATCCCATGTCGCGATATTCTTCGACAGAGGTTGCTCCATGGCGTTTGGACAATTTAGCCCCGTCAGGTCCCAGAATCAAAGGCAGGTGCGCATAGGAAGGGATGTCCCAGCCCATGGCTTCATAAATCACATTCTGACGGAACGTGTTGTTCAAATGGTCATCACCGCGGATCACATGTGTCACGCCCATATCGTGGTCATCGACAACGACCGCGAGCATATAGGTGGGAGTACCATCCGCACGAAGGATAATAAAATCATCTAATTGTTCGGCGGCAACACGCACATCACCCTGAACTTTATCATGGACAACGCGTTCACCACTCATAGGAGCTTTTATCCGGACAACAGGGCTGACACCTTCTGGCGGAGCAGAAGGTGGGTTATCGCGCCAACGGCGGTCATAAAAAGTCGGACGCCCTTCTTTTTTGGCATCTTCGCGCATCTGTTCCAGCTCTTCTGGAGTGCAGTAGCAGTAATAAGCTTTTCCTGCTTTAACCAGCTCATGCGCGACTTCGGCATGACGGTCGGACCGTGCGAATTGGGAGACAACATCTCCGTCCCAATCAATTCCCATCCAGTTGAGACCGTTAATGATAGCCTGAACGGCCTCTTCAGAATGGCGAGAGCGGTCAGTATCTTCAATACGGAATAGCATTTTTCCGCCGTGACGACGGGCATAAAGCCAATTGAACAGGCCCGTGCGGGCTGTTCCGATATGCATGAAACCGGTAGGGGATGGTGGAAAACGTGTAATAACTGTCATGAGAGATTGGTATTCAATTTCCCGAAAAACTTCAAGCGGGTATTTGTATAAAAGTAAATTGGAGGTTGTGGCTTTGGCTGAATTTTCTATGATAAGAGCCAAATTGCATAATTTTTGGGAGTAAAAATGAAGCAATATTCCTACATTTTGAGCATACTGATCGCGATCTGTGCGTTTTTGATTATATCGGCTTTACCGCAAAAAGTGGCTCAATCTTCCCCCCAAGGACAGTATGAAAGAGAACGTCCATTCTATATGGGATTTTCCACATGGCCGCCGGATCTGGATTATCAGGCTATAGATAAAAGCTATGAGCTAACAAATGCAAACAGCGATATGCGGTTACTCCATCTTGATGGAGGTGTTCCGTGGGTAGAAATGTCCCGAAATTTAGCAATACCAAAAAGAATAGAAAGCTCTTGGGATTATACAAAAACTAGAACAAAGAATAAAAAAATGTTTGTGGCAATCACACCTCTGAATTTCGAGCGTGATGGACTGGCACTGTACGCAAACGAAAAAGATGACAATCAATCTTTACCTAAGGACTGGCAAAAGCTCGCGCTAAATTCTCCACAAGTCAAAGAAGCGTATCTAAACTATGCCGAGAACGTAATTTCATATTGGAATCCTGATTATCTCGCAGTCGGTATAGAAGTGAATATTTCTCTCAATAAAAATAAAAAAATTTGGGAGCAATATGTTGATCTACATAAATATATCTATCAAAACCTTAAAGTCAGACATCCGAACCTTCCTGTATTTGCAACGATACAAATGGAACATTTTAACGGACAAGCAGATGAAGCTGAAGGCAATGAAGAGCTACAAAAGAAACAAGTGGGAGCCTTAATGACATATTGTGATATAGCTGCACTAAGTATGTACCCTTATTCCAATGAAGGCTTTAAATTAACCCGCAATTATTTCGATGATATAAAAAGTTTTGGCAAACCGATTGCAATTTCTGAAACAGGCTGGCCATCAGAAAAATACAATATTCTGATATTCCCAATTAAAGGGAGTAAGAAGGGACAGGCTGAGTTTCTGGCAACGCTTCTTGAAATCGGGATGCAAGACCAATTTGTGTTTGTTATTAATTGGGTCAATGTGGATTACAACAAAATGTTGGATAAACTACCGTGGCTACTCTCTCAAATCGCCAAATCATGGGTCTATGACGGATTGTGGGATAAAGATTTCCAAGAAAAACCAGCCCTCAAAATCTGGCAGACATATTTAGGTCTACATAAAGTTACGCCTCAGAAAAGCATGCATAGGTAAGCTGTTGGGCCACATACAAGAGCAGATTAGAAATTTAAGTGAATATTTTTCACATCAGGAAGAAAACAGGCTGATCTGGCCGGCTATCTTTTTGGGGCTTGGTTCTGCTATTTTTTTTGCGTTGTCATTCGAGCCGCCAATGTTCATGGCTCTATCTTTATCTCTGGTAATGGCAATAGGTTCTTTCTGGCAGTGGAGGCGGTTCCGTCATTCTTTAGACAAAAATCTCGACATCAATTATTTAATATATCTGACATGTATGGCGTGCTTACTGGTAAGTACAGGTTTTTTGTCGTCAAAAATAAAAAGCGACTGGGTGGGGACTCCCATGGTTTCCAAGGAAACGCGCGTGGTAAAAATTGAAGCAACGCTCTCGCATATTGAAGATCGAGGCGTTGGGAAAGGGAAGCAGTTACAACTGTCTGATCTGAACATAGAAAAATGGGAAAAGAATAAGACGCCAAAATCAATCAGGATTACGACACGGACAAAAATGTCTGCGGATATATCTGTTGGAGATCGGGTCTCTTTTTTAGCTAAGCTTACGCCGCCGTCCCCACCAATCATGCCGGGATCATTTGATTACGCAAGACACTTCTATTTTGAATCAATCGGTGGGCTGGGATATGCCGTATCAGATATTGAACTGCTCAAGAAGAATGAGAGTATTATTCCAAATCTGGATAACATCCGGAGTAAAGTTTCAGGCACTATAAAATCGCATGTTACTGGCCCGACACAGGGAATTGTTGTGGCATTGATGACGGGAGAACGGGCTGCAATTGACGAAAATGACTGGCAGGCACTCAGGGCATCAGGATTGGCGCATATTATCTCGATCTCGGGGCTTCATGTGGCTATGGTGGCAGCCCCAGTCTTTTTCTGCATTCGTTTGTTTTTATCATTCTTTCCGATGATCGCTTTAAGATGGAATATAAAGAAAATTTCTGCCTTTGTCGCATTGATCGTTTGTACAGCTTATGTCGGATTTGTTGTGCCATCTGTGCCGACTACGAGGGCTTTGTTGATGACAGGTGTTGCTCTAATTGCGATTATGCTGGACCGCTCTCCATTTTCATTAAGATTAGTAGGCGCATCGGCAATTTTAATTTTGATTGTTTCTCCGGAAAGCATCTGGTCAGCCAGTTTTCAAATGTCATTTGCGGCTGTAGCTGCCATTATTGCATGTGCGGATTGGACAAGGGAATTTTGGTTGAGGCAATATAGGGAATCCGGATGGATCAAAAAATCCGTCCTCTACTTGGCAGGAGCAACTCTAACCAGCTTGATTGCATCAATCGCAACAGCACCCTTTGTATGGTACCACTTCCAACAAATGGCGACATATAGTGTTATCGGGAATTTATTGGCAATGCCGCTTTCCGGATTGGTTATCATGCCGATGCTTATTCTATCCTATATTTTGATGCCGTTTGGTCTGGAAGGACCGACATTGCAGTTAATGGCATGGGGTGTAGAGCAACTTTTGAATGTCGCAAAATTTGTCCAGTCAATGCCATTATCTTTGATGACAGGGCCATCCGTCACGCCGTTATTTTTGTATCTTATGGCATGCGCCGCATTAATGATCTTACTCTTCAAGGCGCATTGGAAGTGGACTGCACTACCGTTGATCTTGTGCGCTATCTTTCTCGCGGTGAATTCTCGACAGCCTGAAATATTAGTCTCAGAAAGCGGAGAATTAGTTTTGGTGCAAACCGGAGAACATACCGCGTTGCTATCATCGTTGCGTAAAGAGAAATTTACTGCCGAGCAGTGGGCTCAACATCTGGGAATAGAACAAGTTTCTTCTTTCCCAAAAGAGGGAAGCTTTGAATCAGAAAACGGAGACAAAGTATCCTGCGATCTTTCTCTATGTCGCATAGTTATTGGCACATTAAAAATTTCGTACGGGTCAAGTTATTCGGCACTACATGAAGATTGTTCTTGGGCTGACGTCATTATTGCGCCCAAATGGCTGGATTATAATTTCTGCAGACAGGCAAAAGTTCTTGATTTGGGATATTTAAGAAAAAGTGGAGCAATTTCAATCACACGGGAAGGACTGATCCGCAGAGCTTCTGACGAAAGGCAAAAAAGACCTTGGGGAAAATAAAAGCACGTGGTATGGCTTTATGTATAAAGATAGTCTCTGAATAATCAGAGCGGGAGGTAAAAATGGATCGTCAACAATTGATCTCTAAAGGTATTGGTCTCACAACGTCTGTGATTTCCGTTCCCGCAATGTTTGAAATCTTCAATGAGGTTGCAGCGCGCATAGATAACTTGGATTCCGTGACATTCGAGATTGGATTGGTGTCAATAATCATCGGCGCGTATGGGGCATATCGTTTGGGAGAGCACCTAACAAACTATTTCATGGACCACAGAGTGCAGCACAATCCTCAACATGCCGTTAGACAGAGTGGGCATGAACAGGGAAATTTCCCGCCATTTCCTTGAATGTCAAATTCTAGTTAGTGGTAGGTGCGCATGAGCGAAGCAAGTTCGCCTTGAATTTGGACGCGCTCAGGCGTCAGAATGCGAGGCTTATAAGCTTCATTCTCCGCTTCCAGAATAACCTTACCGTCGCGACGATAAATACGTTTGAGCGTTGCTTCCATCCCGTCAACCAAAGCCACAACGATTTTACCGTCGCGTGCCTGATTGCCTTTCTTGATAATTACCAGATCATCATCATGGATTCCTGCGTTAATCATGGAATCTCCCTCAACGCGGAGTGCATAATATTCTCCGTTACCAAGCATAGAGGCAGGAACATCCAGAAAATCCGTATCATTTTGTATGGCTTCAATAGGCGTACCGGCAGCAATTTTTCCAACCAATGGCAAGGTGGTTAAATCCGCAATATGTTCGGAGACCTTATTCATTAAATTTGCAACTGGTGACGGCTGAGCCTTAGGAGTGGATGCTGCTCCGGCTATATCATCAGGAAGGCGTGTGACCTCGACAGCGCGCGCACGGTTCGGGAGTCTCTGCAAATACCCACGTTCCACCAGACCGGTAATAAGGCGATGAATGCCTGATTTTGATTTTAAATCCAGAGCATCTTTCATTTCGTCAAAGGATGGGGCAACCCCACCGTCTTTTAGACGATCATGGATAAAAACCAGCAATTCCTTCTGTTTTTTGGTGAGCATGGCACGCCCCTTTCAGAATGTTCACAAATATTCTCGATTTGTTCTGTATTTGTTTTACTCTAATTCAGGTGCTTTGCCAAGTAGTTTTTGAACGGCGAGGCCGATATTCTCCTGCCGCATCAGGCTTTCTCCGACAAGAAACGCGTTAAAACCTGCCTCATAGAGGGATTTTAGCTCTTTATAAGAGCCGATACCGCTCTCTGCCACCCGTATAACGTTTGAGGGGATGTCAGAAAGGAGATCAAATGCGGTCTGTATATTGACCTCTAAAGTTTTGAGGTTGCGCGAATTCACGCCAACCATCATCGGATCAAGTTTTAAGGCTCGATCCAATTCTTCATGGTCATGAACCTCGACAAGAACATCCATGCCAAGGTCAATAGCACATTGATAAAGTTCTTTGGCCAATTGGTCCGAAAGGGCAGCCATAATCAGAAGAATACAATCGGCGCCCAACGAACGGCTTTCGACAATCTGATAAGGTGTGAGCATAAAATCCTTACGGATGACCGGAATCCGGGCCACGGATTTGACGGCCTCGAGATCTTCATCTGCCCCTTTGAAATAAGGCTGATCCGTAAGAACCGATAGGCACGTCGCCCCGGAATTTTGATAGGTACGTGCTATTTGCACAGGATCAAAATCGGCACGGATAATCCCTTTACTGGGAGACGCTTTCTTGACTTCGGCTATCAGTGCCGGTTCATTCTTAGCATTGCAAGACCTGATGGCATTACAAAAACCGATTGGCTTTGGTTGAAATTTTGCACGTTCACGAAAGACAATCTCCGGAATGAGGTGCTGGGTTCTGGCTACGTGCTCGAGCTTATCTGCGCAGATCTTATCCAAAACATTTTGGGCATCTTTTACAAGTGGTGACGTATTCATGCGTGACCTCCATGCTTTTTGGTAAATGACCTATAGGCTTCGAAGAGGCGCAAAGCCTTGCCCTCATCAATAGCATCAGCAGCCTGCTTTACGCCACTATGAATTTCAGCGGACTTTCCGGCAACCAAAAGGGCTGCAGAAGCATTCGCCAATACAATTCTACGATAAGCGGTATCTTCACCCTCGAGTAAGCCAACAAGAGCTATCGCATTATAGGAGGCATCTCCTCCGCGAATATCTTCAGCAGTGATGGGGTCTAAACCAAAATCTGTGGGCTTGAGTACGCCTTCGTTAATCTTACCGTCTTCAAGATGAGCATAATATGTCTCCCCTGAAAGCGTAATTTCGTCCATACCGTCAGACCCATGTACAACCAGAGCATGGCGACTACCTAACGAGAGGAGAGCCTCTGCCATTGGTCGAACAAAACTCCTATCAAAGACACCAAGCAACTGTAATTTTGTATCAGCAGGGTTGGCTAAAGGGCCCAGCAAATTAAAGATGGTTCTGAAACCCAATTCTTTTCGTAAGGCTGACAAGGGTTTAAGTGAGCTATGGTGATGTGGAGCCATCAAAAAGCAAAAACCGATTTCCGAAAGAGCCTTCTCGCAAGCATGGGGCGAAAGATTAAGATTAATATTTAAAGCTTCTAGAACATCCGCAGCCCCCGATTTTGAACTGGCAGCACGATTGCCATGTTTCGCGACGGGGACGCCACATGCAGCAACCACAAAGGCGACTGCTGTCGAAATGTTGAGGGAATTTGAATGATCTCCACCGGTTCCACAGCAATCAATAGACCCATGAGGCGCGGTAATCACCTTTGCGCGCGCGCGCAAAACTTTCGCTGCCCCTGTAATTTCTTCGGCTGTTTCACCGCGCTGAGACAAGCCCATCAGAAAGGCGCCGGTCTGAGATGCTGTCGATTGACCATCAAGAATATCTGAGACGACCTGCGTGATGTCCGCTTCGTTTAATGTCTCGGCATTTCTGATCTTTTTAAGAATATCGGTGTTCATAATCAGGCCATCGTGAAGAAATTACGCAAAAGGTCAAGGCCGTTTTCAGTCGCAATGCTCTCAGGGTGAAATTGGACGCCGTGAATAGGCTTATTTTTATGTTGTAGCCCCATAATAAGCCCGTCATTTGTCCAAGCTGTTATTTCTAGACAAGAGGGGAGAGTGTCACGCTCTACGATAAGGGAGTGGTATCTGGTGACATCAAAAGGTGACGGAATACCACTGAATACGCTTTTGTTTTCATGGAAGACAGGGGAGATTTTCCCATGCATCGGTTGGGGAGCGCGGATGACGTTTCCGCCGAAGGCTTGTCCGATTGACTGGTGACCGAGACAAACACCAAATAACGGGACACTGGTTTCTTCACACTTTCTAATCAGGTCTAGACATATCCCTGCATGCTCAGGATCGCTTGGGCCGGGAGAAATGACAATATGGGAAGGGGACTGGGCAAGAACCTCATCGACGGATTTTTGGTCATTTCGGATGACATAACAGTCATAACCTAATCCACCGATATACTGGACTAAATTATAGGTAAAGCTATCATAGTTATCAATTAGAACAATCATATGGGAATTTCTATCATCAATGATTGTGACTTTCTACAGAATTTATTAGTATAGTGAAGAAGTATCCTGCGTTTGAAATAGACAGCGTAAAAGTTAATAAAATAATTTTGTTAATCAGTCAGCCCTCAAACGGAGTCTACGGATGTCCTTGTCATCCCCATCTGCAAATAGCATTTCTATCTACGGTAAAGTCAAACAAATCAAGCGCGTTGGCATGTTCGGGGGGGCTGTCCTTGCAGGCGTACTCGTCCTTTTATCACTTACAGTTTATCAGTTTATCCATTTAAGTATGGCGGCAACGCAGAATGTTAGAACATTGGCGTATGCCGAGGCACAGGTTCTCTCTGTTACGCTTGGCGCTATGGACGCGATTGTTGATAAGGATGAAGGACATATTTCTACGGATCGTAAGAAAGAAATGCAGGATGGGATTGATAATCTGAAAAAACTGATCCCTGACGTGACACGTATTGCAGCTGGACAGAACCGCCAGGAGGGAGATAATCTGGCATCATCCATAAGCACCTTTGAAAAGGATATTACGACCGTATTGCCAAGAATTATAGAAGGTCGTGCAGGAGAAGAAGAATTTGCTGCGCTGGATGATAGTGTGGATGCTTCCTCCGAGAAAATATTGGAAATTGTCCGCACTTTATTGGATGAGGAATTATCGGCCCAAATTCAAAGAAGACATTACATGCAGATCAGTATTGTCTCCATGCTTGTGACATCGGGTCTGGTCTTTGTATTTGCTTTGCTAGGGATTAGAAATATTGCGGCAATGGTAGATAAATCAATTGTCCGCCCGTTTAGTCAAACTGCGGATCAAATGACACAAAATACAGTACACGCTGCGAATGATTTGAAAGGTAAAGCTACAGACCTTGACCGTATTTCGGACAAAGTTTTTAATGAACTTCAAGTCGGCAACAAGAAAGTCAGGGAAGTTTCCGTTAATATCCAAAGCGTGTCCAGCGCAACTGAAGAATTGGTATCTTCGATAGGTGAAATTCGTCGACAATCAGAAATGTCCGCAGAAATATCAGGACTCGCCGTTAAAGAAGCAGACAACATGTCTCAAACAATTGCTAAGCTGAATGAAGCATCGGCAAGCATTTCAGAAATTACAATCTTGATTAATAAAATTGCCGAAGGAACAAACCTTCTTGCTCTGAATGCCACAATTGAAGCTGCACGGGCAGGTGAGTACGGAAAAGGGTTTGCTGTGGTTGCAACTGAAGTTAAAAATTTGGCAATTAAAACTGGTGAGGCTACAAGCGATATTACAGATCGTGTATCTGCCATGCAGGAAATGTCCAAGTCAGCAGTGGCCGCCATCGAAAATATTCGCGGTACGATTAATGATCTAAGCGTATCCAGCAGTTCTGTTATGACAGCTGTCAATCAACAGTCGCAAGCAACGCAGGAAATTTCACATATCCTGTCTCAAGTTCTGAATGGAATTGATAATACAGTTCTAATGGTTGAACAGGTAAACGGCGCTGTTGAAAATACCAGACAAATTTCTTTGGATGTTGTCCACTCAACTGACGAGATGTTGGGGGCTACCAAAACATCAGGTGACGCAATTAGAAAAATGATCTACGGGAACTCTACGAAATCTGCATCCTAATTTTGTCTGCTTTGCCGTAAGGCTTCTTGTCCGGACTGGATAATGGCTTTTGCTTTATTAATACATTCTTGATGCTCTGACTCGGGAACACTGTCTGCAACAATTCCTGCACCGGCTTGAGCATATATTTTACCATCCTTGACTAAGCAAGTTCTCAACGCAATACATGTATCAATGTTTCCATTAGCCGCCAGATACCCGATGCAGCCGCCATAAAATTTGCGTTTTACAGGCTCTAATTCATCAATAATTTCCATGGCGCGGATTTTCGGTGCGCCACTTACTGTGCCCGCAGGGGCTCCCGACATCAACGCATCTAATGCATCCAGATCAGGGCGAAGTGATCCCACAACGTTAGAGACGATATGCATGACGTGGGAATAATATTCGATAAAAAATTTGTCTGTGACATTAACAGATCCGATTTTGGAGACTTTGCCGACATCATTGCGACCAAGATCAAGCAACATCAGATGCTCTGCAATTTCCTTCGGGTCATTCAGAAGATCTTCGGAAAGTAGCTTATCTTCGGCAGGGTCTTTGCCGCGTCGACGCGTTCCTGCAATCGGACGAATTGTAACCTCTTCATCACGGACACGCACCATAATTTCTGGGCTGGACCCGATAAGGGAGAATTCAGGAAAGCGCACAAAGAACAGGAATGGAGATGGATTCATCCGACGTAAACAACGGTACAACTCGAAAGCCGGAAGATCGAAGTCCAACGTGAATCTCTGGGACGGTACAAACTGAAAGATGTCTCCTGCCAGAATATAGTCTTTCCCGCGGCGAACAATTTCAAAGAAATCTTCTTTGCTCATATCGGGAACGGCTTCGGGAATTGTCTCGAGCTTTGTCCTGTGCTGTTGAGGAAGGTACATAGAATGTATTTTTTCGATTGCCTTCTCGATACGTATACGACATTCGGAAAAACATTCAGTTGCAGTTTTTTTTGTTGCCGAATTGGCATGGTCGTAAACAGGTGTCGTCAAACAGATTTTATGTTTGATATTGTCGAAAATAACAAGAAGACGAGGGCGGATAAAAACTGAATCGGGAATTTGTAGTGTATCAGGATTAGCATCCGGAATATTTTCAACCACCCGGATCATGTCGTACCCCATATATCCGAAGAGGCCCGAGCTTGCCATCGGCGGCAAAGACGGATCACATTCATCGATGTGGGACTCTTTCAGGATACGACGCAAATCTCCCAAAGGATCAATATTTTCGTCACGATAATCTTGGCAATTCCAAATCAGATCAGGATCAAGTCCGATGATTGTATAGCGCCCGAGTGTCTCTCCACCTTCAACGGATTCGAATAAAAAGGCATAGGGTTCGTTCTCGGCAAGCTTAAGAAATACAGAAACAGGTGTGTCCAGATCAGAAATAATCCATTGGGAATAGATTTGGGTTTTTCCCGCATCAAAATTCCTGAA
>QKCR01000001.1 GCA_003245575.1 Alphaproteobacteria bacterium
AGTCCGCAATCTGGAAATTATCGGCGAAGCGGCTCGTCACATCCCAGAAGAAGTTCAGAGGCGGTTCCCAGAGATTCCTTGGTTTGAAATGAGGGGAATGCGCAATATTCTGATTCACGAGTATTTCGGCGTCAGCGTTGGAATCGTCTGGAAAACGGTTCAGGAAAATTTACCTCCGGTGGGACCGAAATTGAAGAGAGTTTTAATGCAAGAGTGAGAGAACCATATGGACATGACATTGATTTTACAAAAGTCTTGATGAATAAGTTTATTAGAAGGAATACAAAAAACGTGAAACAGGACAGGCTGAGTTAATCGCTTGTCCTCTTTTGTTTGATCCTTTCAGAAGACTTTGATTCCATGAAGAAGTCTACCCCAAATCCGATCAGGAGAGCTATTCTTTTGAAAACGATATTACGATGGATAACTGCCCTTTCCCTTTTGGGCGGGCTCTCAGGCTGTACTGATAAAAATAAAATTTATGAAGGCGTTTATCGCGGCATGTACGACGGCGCCACCCAGATGCAGGAGTTGAAAAATCCCGATCCGACTCCTCCGCCAAGAAAAGAATCGCTCTCTTACGATCAGTACAAACGGGAACGGGAAGAAATACTGAATGAGCAAGAAAAATGATAGTCGATTTGCTTTTCCAATATACGAAAACCACAAGAAAAGCCCCTTTTTTCATCAACGAATTTCTGTATCTCTGTATTAACCTTAGAACACTAGACCCTTAAAAGCTCTGGATGACAAAAGTCAACACTATGTCAAAAATAGACAAAACCATATTGGATGGGTGGAAAAATTCCAGATCTGGGGCCTGGGCAGGGCGTGGTTTTCACTTCCAACACTTAATTGCCACACTAATTCTAGTTCGTCAGTGGGCTGGACTTGCCCCTGCTGGCTGGCTAGTCCCAGAAGGTTTAGAGGATTGTGTTGTAGAATTTGCCGACCGGGAGATATGGCTCCAAATCAAATCACGTGGTAATGGCACCTTTAGCAAAGCAGAGATCAATGCGATTTTCGATGCTATTGCCAAGAAAGCCGCTCTCGTAAAAAATAAAAAAAGGACAGAGTTTGTAGTAGGGTTGGAACACCCTCATCCCAGCGCTGAGGAACGTGGTCTGGATTCTCTTTTCGAGAGTGAGCCCCAAAAGGTGGTTTTATGTAGCGCTCCAGAAAGAGAAATTACCGCTTTACTTATCGAGCGACTGCAAATAGCAGAGATACTCGCGGAAGGGCTCGCGAATGATTTATATAAACTCGTTGCCGAAACATCAGCTGAAAATGCATCTGTTTCATTCGAAGAAAGAAAGCGGATATCAACAACCGAAGTTGATCGTCGAATTTTCGAAAGACTAGAAGCCACTGATCCGTCGGCGATTGATTTTGCTCTTCTTTCCAGAATCTTAGAGCCTATTGACTTCACACCGATTAACGAACCTGGTTTCTATCAAGGGGTCAAATCGAAGCCTGGCCATGTTACTTCCGGGCTTATTCTAAGCCGTCCTAAAGAAACGGAAAAAATAATAATTGCATTTAAGAACCGGCGGCATCTGCTCATTACAGGCCCATCTGGAGCCGGGAAGTCAGCACTAATGTGGCTAGTGGTAAATTCACTGGCCGCTGACTGTAGATGGTTTCAAATAACTAGTAAAGCAGGGGCACAAGATGCTGAGGCGATTCTTTGTTTTATTCGGGCACGACGTCCCCAAAAACAGTCACCCATTGCGCTGACATGCGATGAGGTCGGGGCGTCCAATAGTGATTTATGGAACATTTTAGTTAATGACCTCCGGGGTATGCCGGAAGTGTTTTTGCTGGGCTCGGTTCGAACAGAAGATATGAGCTTAATCTCAAATCAGTCGGATACGGCCTTTTACGAGGTTAACCTCAATGAGACACTCGCAGAGAATATTTGGAAAGAGCTCTTTCACCAGAAACAAACAGATTGGCCACATTGGCGTGAAGCATTCGAACAATCTGAAGGGTTGATGCTTGAATATGTTCACCTTTTAACTCAAGGTGAGCGTCTTACAGCCTTAATTGGCGAACAAGTTAGACAGAGAGAGAGGGAAAGACGATATGATGAATTAGCGATAATTAGAAGTACCGCAGCACTTGCCATCCATGGCGGTGAAATCGAGGTAAAGACTCTTATCCATCTTCTTGATTTTTCACCGGAACAAGCCAGCCAAGCACTCAAGAGATTGATCAACGAACATCTTGTGCGTGAAAACCGCCCTGGCGTATTGGGTGGGCTGCATTCGTTACGCTCAAAGGCCTTGTGTAAGGCGTCTCATGATGAAGTTATTTATACTTGCATCGACTCAGTGTGGAGAGGGATTCGTTCCGCAACCTTAGAGACATTGCCCCGCATTATTCAATCTCTGCTTGCTAATACACAACTCGAACCAGAAGGAGGGACACTTCAAAAATTTGCTGAACTACTTACCGAAAACAGGGATCCTAATTTATGGACGGCGATTTTAACGGGTCTAGGTCTTGGAACACTGGAACAATATGTCGCTTCGTTTATATCGATTTTGGAAAAGCATGGGGTTCAACGCGCGCAATGGTCTCTCGCTTCGATGTTTGTTGATGCCAAAATTGACATCCCTGATTTCCTAGCATCAGAACAGTGGCAACTCATTCGTAATGCCATCTTAGATTTTCGCTCTATTAAAAAGTATGATTTTCGATCTGCCTGCTTAGAGATGGTGCCTGAGGGCAAACAGCCGATCTGCAAAGGCTTTCGGCAAGCCAACCAGCTCATGTCTTGTCTGGTTCCAATTGCTGGGGGAGACCCGGTTCAGATAACATTTGTTCCAGATATTAAGGATGATGTGCACGATATCCAGGATGTCGCTAGTCTTTTGTCAACAGCGTACCTAATTGGACCAGCTGTTGCTCAAAATCTTGCCGCTGCATTTGGCGATGAAGAGACCTTGTTATCTTGGTTTCGCGCCCAAACTCCATGGTTGGCAACGCCTGCTGTTGAGCCCCACGGAAACCATGGTCGGACTATACGTGCAAATTGGTATTATGTCGCAGGGGAATACCAACCTGATCCTCACAAAACTATTTGTAATATATGCGAAACACTAATTGCTCTTTCTCCCATCTCTGATGCGGCAGCAGCAGAGGCCACTGACCCATCAGGACGATCTATCCAGGTTGGAGAATTCATTCCGTGGTCGAAAAATATTCCAAGAGAGAACCTCCCGGCCAAAACACGGGTAGCCTGGAACATCGCATTTCGTCAAATACTTCTGGCAAAAGCAGCTGAAGATAGTCTGACAAATTACGCGCAGCAGATGGCACAGTATGTATCGCAGACAGAAAAAATTTTAAACTCCTTCTCAGAAAGATGGATTAAAGGTGACAGAATTGTAAATCTGGAAAAATTGACTGCTGAGATCGAAAGACTAATTAGACAGATTAATGCTGTGGCTTATGTCACCAAAGAAACACCGACGGCATTAATGACGAGTCCAGCGCCAACTGTTGGCCAGAAAGATAGCTTGGGTGCATTCCTGACAGCCGTATTGGGCAATCTTGTCTGGCGGATGTGGAAAATGCCTGGGCAAGGAGCGAAAGCTCTTGCTATATTCGCTGGGAGTTTGTCTAAACAGGCGCAGGAGCATGTCCATTCGTCAATCTGGCGAACATCCTCATCGCCACCATTATCGGCGTTGTCCGCGCTTGCCATCCGTCTGGCCGATATTGCCTGTATTTTGCACGAAATGGCATATAATGCCGAACCTGCTGCTATTAAAGAGATTGTAAAAGTTGCGAAAAAAGGTGGCATGGGGAGAGCTATTGATTCTGTTGCACGCCGCTGTAGTTTTTTGGCGGATCGTCGTTTACGAAAACGATTACAAAATGTGGAAATTGCTCTTAAGGGCCAAGGATTGACGGCAAAATGCTGGACTCGTCCTATCAAGGAAAGTGACAGTGTTTATTGGCCGTCTGTGGAGGTAGCCATTCTAATAGAGATCACAGATTTTGAAAAAGAGGCCGGTGCTATCGAGGATTCGCTTACCGTAGCCAAAGAGATTTTAGGAAATGAATGGTCCTTCCGCGTCGTTCCGGTTATTAATGGACATATAATTTCTGAGCTAGCTTTCTATCAAGCCTCTCTTTCACCGCTTCCTGATATTAAATTCAAAAAAGAATGGCAGGACTACATTGACTTGGCGTTCCTGTACCCAGAGACTACTTTGGCTTTTGACAAAGCCATGAATGCCTGTAATGTAATTTCAGCTATTTTGGATTGTCGAGATTTGAACAATTTACACTCCGAAGAAAACGATGTCCTATCTAAAGTAATAGAGGATTTCCAAAACAGTTATGAACTTGTTGCTAAGGCAGCAAAAAAGACTAGCATTGAAGAATTCAATTTGGCGTTAGAAATTTTAGAGGAAACTTGGGACCAAGTTGTAAGTAAATTAGAAGCAAAAAAATATCGAAAACCGGTTAAAAATCAACTATGTATGAATAATTTTATGCTTTTGTCCGGGAAGGAGAATCAAAGAGTTACCGAAATTGGTGCCACCAGAATGTTGTTGCTTCAGGCTGAATGCAGATTGGCTACATAGAATGTCCTGTTAATTATTTGATCGGGAGCATTTCCCCATGGACATCCACACCGACAAAATCGACGAAACCGTTCTTGCCCTGCTCTATCTGACCCTTCACGTTGACGGCCGAGCCTGGAAATCCTACGACTGGGACGTGATGAATCGTCTGCACGAGAAAGGGTTTATCTTCAATCCGGTGAACAAAACGAAGTCGGTCTCCTTGACCGAAGAGGGGGTCAAAGAATCGGAACGGTTGTTTAAGAAGCTGTTTAGCAAAGAATAGATTTGTTCCTTCCCTTCTCCCGCAAGACCTGACGAAAATCGGATAATCTCTTCTCAATCACTATCAACCAGCTTGACATTAATCCGTAACGGTTCATGCTTGGAATATCGGACCTCGAGCGATGTGCTCAGGGGCCGGTATTCTGTTGCATAAATTAAAAACGGAGGCGCTATCATGACAAAAGAATCCTTTTTTGCGAAAATTTCCCCATATTTGCTGAGTCTCCTGCGAATCATTGTGGGTTTTCTGTTCATACAGCATGGGATGCAGAAGCTGTTCGGTTTTCCGGTTGATCCGACAACCGACGTTAGGGTCGCTTTCTTCTCACAAATGGGCCTGGCCGGGTGTCTGGAATT
>QKCR01000004.1 GCA_003245575.1 Alphaproteobacteria bacterium
CACATTATAGTGTTGGAAGATCAAGTCGGGTGAGATACTGCCAAGCGACATGAAGTGTCTACGACAGTTAGAAGGAAAAAACGCCAAGGTAAAAAATTGGTCGTGAATCTCAATCTTGAAAAGCTGATGCAACAGGTGCACTGGTAAAAAGATTCTAAAACTTGCCGAGAAGCGGGATGCCAAGTGTTATTCGCAAGAACGCTATCAAACAAGCGAGGCAAGAAACTGTACGGCATTACGGATCAAATGGGAATGCCCGCAAAGGTAACCACCTCGTGGCGAGCAGTCCTTTTACGGGTGCGAATCAGTGAAATAGGCTCTGTACGAAAACGATATGGATATCGGCGGATTCATGTTCGCAATTTTCGAGCAGGACGCCTTGACCGATTTGATACGACATTATGGGCAGACCGCATGCGCGCGCTCACAGTGCATTCAGACGGACGAATAGCAATTCGTTTTTTAGATTGGGGCCGAGGTTGTAGTTTATCTTGCAGACCCGAAATCTGCTACGATGTACGGTTTTTCTAGTTGTGCAAAGTGTATGACATTTCAGCACTTATGAAAATTTAATGATGCAAGATATCCAATATCTTAATATGATGATTATATGAAGGGTTCGAGTAACTAGCTTACAAATCTCAAACAAACTGTGATAGAATTATGAATAAATCCGAATAGTTTTCGCAAACGCATTCTGAATTTCGGATAATTTTTGCAGTTCAATATTTTCATGCGTACAGGGAAATGAATCCTGATTATGAGCGTAAATTAAAATCATCTCATAATCTGCATTCACATTAAGAATCTGACGTTCACATTGAAGAAGATCGGTTTTATTTTCGCAACTTCTGTTAATACAGAGATAATATGTGTGCTAATAACAGGTAGAACATACACTTTGACAAGAAAATACATGCTATCATTAACTGAAAATATGAAGACGACAGATAGTCAATTTTACTAACTAGTGGAGGATGGCTGGGTTGATTATGCAAATAAGTAAAAAAGTGTTTAGAAATACTATTTTAACAGCTTTGATTGCAGCAATTTTTCTTCAGGCAGTAGCCTGCAGGCCATCCTTCACGATCGGTAATGTCGAGCCTGAAAGAACGCAATCCCCAACGGTGCCAACGCAGACTACTGAAAACAAGGCCTCAATAGCGCCAATATCCTCTACAATATCTTGGCGAGATGCGGCGAACTATGTTGGAGCAGACGTCACTATTCAAGGCCCTGTTGCTGGGACATACTATGCCTCTTCAACAAACGGCCAACCTACTTTCTTGAACATTGGCGTGGATTACCCAAACGATTGTCGATTAACTGTCTTAATTTGGGGTCGTAACAGGTCAAATTTTTCTAGTGCACCAGAAACATTATATAGCGGAAGTACTATTGAGGTTACCGGAACGGTGTACATCTACGAAGGTCTTCCTCAAATAGAAATAGTAAGTCCAGATTACATTAAGATTGTTTGGTGAGGCAAGGTTTCGGTTTTATAAAAATGTATAGGATTTCCATTCATACACCCGACACAAATCTGACACAGAAGGTGTAAAAAAATACTGTAAGAAACATTACGATAAATGCCGAAAAACCGCATAAAACGGGAGTTATTCAAAGTTACATAACGTTAAAAAACGGGTATTTTCAGTTTCATACCCGGAGTGTCATCTGTTCGAATCAGATCGCCGCTACCATGAAAAAAGACCCGCGAGGGTCTTTTTTTGATTCAGTATAACTAATCTAGCCTATGATATTTGGATTGTTCTATTCTACCTTTCCAAATCCGGCACATACAGCAGGGCATACTCTTAATCCCCTGTTACCGTCGTGGAGGGTGGATCGCTCTAAACGATCACGCAGAACCCCGAATCCAGATTATTGCTCGGAATCGTGATCGTATCGCCATAATTCACATTGGTAAACTCCAACCATGCCTTCGACGTCGCATTTGACCCACGCATGAATATAACCGTATACGGTAACCCTCTACAGCGGTATAGGTTTCGTCACCATACACGTTCGTAGACATCATGATTTTCACCAACACGATCAACAGCATCTTCGCCGTCATCTACGGGCGCATGGTGGAAATCTATCTCACGGCGTCGCTTGGCCCCATCCCGCTGGCCACGATGGCAAATCACGAATGGGGCAGCATTGGGCAAAACTATCTCAAGTCGCTATTCGCGCTGGGGTTTCAGGCGTTTCTGATTATGGTATGCGTTGGCATCTACGCGGTGCTGGTGCAACGCATCGCCATCGACGCGGAGATCATGAAGGCGGTTTGGGCGTGTATGGGGTATACGGTGCTGCTGTGCTTTATGCTGTTCAAGACGGGGAGTTTGAGTAAAAGTGTTTTTAATGCGCACTGGTATAAACCAGCATTAATGATACTTGTAATTAAAGTTCGCAACGTGATATGATCAAAAAAAACGAGGAGGTATCTATGATATTCTTGGCAATCCCTACCGATGATAAAGACTCTTCACCGAAACCGCCAGTTGTCGAAACAAATAGCCATCAGAATGACAACAAGAACGATTCTTCATCAAAACCAATAACCAAAAATTATAGTCATCAGAACGACAATGACGACAAAAAAAAGAAGTAATTCGACGAGTTAGTAAGTGGCAATCAGATAGATACAAGCAAAAAGCAAGGAGGTTCATATGATTTTTTTCACTGTTTCTACCGATGCAAAGACCTCTTCTTCAAAAAAAGAAACTGGTGTCACAAAAAGCCATCAAAACGACAACGACAAGAAACCTTCTTCAAGTACCGAAAAACCCGCCACAAGTAGTCATCAGAACGACAACGATGGAAAGAAGAAATAACCTTCAACGAGAGGAAGTGATTTTGGATGGATATTAGTACACTGATCACAAATATTGCTAGCATAATATCCTATTTCGTCCCGGGGTACATATTCATCTGCGTACGCTGCTTCATTCAGTTCCGGAAACATCCTACAGAAGAGTTATTGATCTCATCAATCGCGCTTAGTTTCGTTTTTAGATTGATCGTTTCGTTAGTGGCTGCTTTGTTTAAAGCAAATCTTACTGAAAATGCTGTAGTTGCCTGTTCAATCTTACTTGCGATAGTTCTTGCTTATGGTATTTCACTCATTACATGCAGAGCGTGGTTTAGTTGGCTGCTCCTTAAACTAAAGATCCCTCGAACAGCAAACTCTTCAATATGGGTAGATGTCGTTAAACCCAGATGTACCTTCGTGATTTTACTCGAAGACTGTATCGTCAGTGGTAAGTATAAGTACGGAGAGGAAAACGTCGAAAAACCATATATCGTTCTAGAGATGTACAAGATTCTGGACAAAGCAAACCCTCAAGTAGTAAAGAGCGACTATTCAGATGACAGATCAAAAGTCTTTATGGTTTGCACAAGTGATATTAAGCATATCGAGATTGCTTACGAATAAGCTATGTTATGTATCTATCAAGGTTGAGTAATCTATCTTAGCGTTTCGCCTAGGCAAAACGCTATATTTATGTGAGGTACCTATGGCCTACGTCCCTGTCCCCAAAGACCTGACGAAAATCAATACGTAGGTCATCTTCAACCTGACCAAACGACAACTTTTCTGCTTCAGTCTCGGCGCACTCGCGGGTGTGCCGATTTTCTTTCTACTCCGGTCGGCAGTCAATATCAGCATCGCCACGCCATCATGATCGTGGTCATGCTGCCGTTTTTCCTCTCGCGATGTACGAAAAGAACAGCATGCCATTCGAGCAAATCCTCAAAAATATCATAGAGGCGCTTTCACCGCCCGTCGGTAAATAGATTCTGTTTTTCATACCCGGAGTGTCATCTTTTTGAATCAGATCACCGATGTATAGAAAAAAGACCCTTGCGGGTCTTTTTTGAGTTGTTCGATTTTCGTTATGCCTGCGCTTCGGCTTCCGTAACAGCATCCTCTGCGGGAACCGCCTCGACCGACGCGACGTGGTTCTTCTTCCAGACCGCGATGGCGAGGAAGATGAGCGCGATCGCCATGGCGTACACTGCGCCTTCGATGATCCAAACGTTCACACCGCTGTAAGATAGGATGACCGCCACCGCGTCCACGATGAGGTGCAGCAGAATCGCCAGCGGGTAGAGCCAGACCTTCGCATTGTTCTTTGCCGCAAACCAAACCAGAACGGACAGCGAAACGTGAATCGCAACCGCGGAGATACGCTCCACAGCGCCCACCAGCATCATCCAGAACGGCGTGTTGATCAGCGCCTGCGCCGCATCCAGTCCGCCAAACGCGGAAGAGACGCCCGCGTTGGTCTGCAGCGAGAAGATGACGTTGATGATCATCGTCACACTCAGCAGGATGACCGCCTCGATGCCGCCGTGGCCTGCGCCGTACATCAGGCCGTTATAATCGTTGCCCTGCTTTTTGCGCAGCACGGTCTTCATGGCTATGTAGCGTCCGGTCTCTTCAAAGAAGCCGGCCATGAATCCGCCGAAGATGCCGAGCAACCAGAAGTTACTAGAGACCGTCATCCAGAACGGCGTTTTCATCAGAACCGAATACACGAGCTGCTCCAGCACCAGCGCAAAGAGGATAAACGTGATCGCGCCCGTCCAGAACGGCAGGTGTTTTGCGCCCTTTTTGCGCAGGATGATGTACAGCGCCACCGGAATGGCGAGGCCGATCAGCGCGGAGAGCGCCATCGCATTGATGGTCAGATTCGGTATGAGTGTTTCCATTGTTGTTCCCCCCCAATTTACTTTCCTGTTTTTTGTTTGGTTATTCCGTTTTCCCATAGGTTTCCACGCACCAGCCGCGGGTATTGCACTTTGTGCAGGTCAGTTTCCGCGTCTTTGGCGTGTGATATGCCCAGAACATCTCGCGAAGCGGCGGCCGAAAGCGCGCTCCGCATTCCGGGCAGATGTACAAGGTGTTGAGGTAGTAGATCCGCGTGATGTAGACGCCGGTCGCAATCACAAGCGGCCAGATGGCGACAAATGGCCACCAGATACCGGTCGTGATCCAGTAGATCACAGACGCCCACTGCAAGCCGGACATCCCCATCGCCAGCGCGAGGATGGTCAGGTGCAGCTGGTTGAGCTTGTGTTTCTCCTCCATCATGCGATCCATGTCCGCAATCGACTCTATCGTGATCATCTGCCCCGTTCGAATCGTCTCGCGGACGGTATCCACCGCGCGCTTCT
>QKCR01000104.1 GCA_003245575.1 Alphaproteobacteria bacterium
CCTGTACTGGATAACGGTGCGCTCGACCTATCAAAACTTGACGCGCTTTTGTCTGGCAAAACAAAACTTGTTGCTTTTACGCATGTCTCAAATGTTTTGGGATCTGTTAATCCTGTTGCCGACTTCATCAAACAAATTAAAGCTCATTCAAAAAATATCATAACACTTGTCGATGGCTCACAAGCCGCTGTTCATAGCAAAGTCAATATCGCAGATCTTGAAACAGATTTTTATGTTCTAACAGCCCATAAACTCTATGGCCCGACAGGAGCAGGAGCACTTATCGGCAGAAAAGAAGTTTTGGAAGGTATGCCTCCATGGCAGGGCGGCGGCGATATGATTGAAAACGTCACGCTAGACGGATGCACTTATGCGGATGTTCCTGCGCGCTTCGAGGCAGGAACACCGGCCATCGCCGAAGTTATCGGTTGGGGCGCAGCACTCGACTATATGAGCCAAATAGGCATGGACAAAATTCACGCTTGGGAAAGTGAAATTCTGGCCTATCTAAATACAAGGCTTTCAGAAATTGAGGGTATAAAAATTTACGGCACAACCGAAGGAAAAGCAGGAATAGTGTCTTTCACAATAGAAGGCTGCCCACCGTCGGATATAGCGATGATCTTGGATCAAATGGGCGTTGCCGTCAGAACAGGGCATCATTGCTGCCAACCTTTGATGCAACGCTTCGGAATTGAAGGAACTGTGCGCGCCTCTATCGGCCTATACACGGATAAACAAGACATTGACCAGCTGATCGAAGCACTGGTCAAAGCCAAAAAAATGTTGAGTTAGGAAACTTAAGAATGGAACACGTAGCCGACGAACAAATGGTCCGTAACGCCTTCGGCGATGATTATGATGAATTGGCCGAACCGCCAAATTGCACGGCAGATCGGGAACATCCGTTATTTCCTGCGATTATTAAAGCACTGCGCGAAGTCTATGACCCTGAAATTCCCGTCAATATTTATGAACTGGGCTTGATCTATTCGATCCGCATCACAGATGATGTAGATGGGACAAGCGATGTGGATGTAAAAATGACGCTGACCTCTCCGGGCTGTCCCGTGGCACAGGAAATGCCCGGTATGGTTCAAAACGCGATTTTCCCGCTAACGGGAGTTGGACAAGTCGATGTCGAGATTATCTGGGAACCGACTTGGGATCCGTCTTACATGGCAGAAACCGCAAAGTTGCAATTAAATATGTTTACGTGAGATCATAAGATATGGAACTCAAATCAGAAATCATGGTGACTGAAGCTGCCAAATCCCACTTGTTGAAAGGTGGTGTTGGGGCTGATGGGTTGCGCCTGATTATCAAAGGTGGAAAAGGCTGCGGTGGAAACGAATATGATTTCCAGCCGATCAAATTAGCAGATGCCAATCAGTCCGATGATTTTATAAAATTGAATGACACTTTTAATCTATATATCGATCCTGCGGATGTGTTGCGCCTGTTCGGTACACGGATAGATTTTATAGAAGATGAATTGGGTAATCGGCGTATAGATATTATGAACCCGAACGAAACAGGCCGATGTGGCTGCGGAAAATCAGTAACATTCTAAAAAGAAAAAGCCCTCAAAAGAGGGCTTTAACATGTATTTCTATTCGGATTAGAAACCTTCAACAGTTTCAGGCTTTCCGCCGACAATCTTGGTCAAATAAACCTGATCTAAGGCTTGGTGATCTTCAGGAGTGAATTTCAATTTCAAACCACCGAGGTCAATATCGAGCTTATTGAATGCTTCAATAAGCTTGTCTCTTGTAATATCACCTTCGATATTTCCCAAAGCCATCGTAAACATAGCTGCCTGAACATATCCTTCCAGAGATGTATAGTCGATCATGTCCGCTTTGCCTGCTTTCGTCATATCTTCCTGGAATTGCTTTACAATAGCCAGATCAGATGTGAACGGGTTAGGCATAACTTGGGATACAAAGCTACCTTCGCCTGCTTCACCGGCCTCTTTTGCCAAGGCAGATGTTCCAACGAAAGAGATGTTTACGAAAATCGGAGAGAAGCCCGCAGCCTTCGCTTCTTTCATAAACTCTGCACACGCTTTGTAAGCACCAACCATAACGACCGCATCAGGCTTTGCTTCCTTGAGAGTAGCCAATGCTTCCGCAACGTCGGTTGTGTTGCGCTCATAAGATCCCACTGCGGAAATAGACAGATTCCGCTTTTCAAGTGCAGCCGTCAGGCCTGATTCACCTGCTTGACCATAGCTGTCATTCTGTTTGAACAGAGCAACATTCTTCAGGCTCTTAGAATCAACCAATTGAGCAACGATTGCTTCCATCTCGTCGTTATAGCTGGATCGCAAGTTAAAGACAGTTGGAAGAACAGGGGTTCTCAGGAATCCTGCACCGGTAAAAGGCGCAATAAACGGAGCTTTTTCACGTGATATGTTTGGGGTTACAGCTTTCGCTGTTGGCGTGCCCACATACCCGATCAGGGCAAAGACTTTGTCTTCATCCAGAAGCTTCTGTGTATTGGCGATTGCCTGGGCAGGTTCATACATATCATCCGTTTGCACGATTTTAAGAGTATGCCCGTGAATACCACCAGATGCGTTTACTTTATCGAAATAAACACTAATACCGGTGCTAACGCCTGTTCCAAGCGCGGCGGCTGGGCCACTTTGTGCGTTGGAAATGCCCAGAGTAATTTCTGTATCCGTAACTCCGTTCTCGGCGTTTGCATTCGGAACAAAAGTTGTTGTGAGAAGTAGGGTAGAGAGAAGAAGTGAACTCAGTAGGAGAAGTTGGTTTTTCATATGTTTCCCCATGCATTTTAGAGTGAAATAGATTAAACTTTGCGCTACTATAAACTTATTATCATGTATAGTTCCAGCGTATTATTTCTCTGCGTCCAATCATTTTGTAAGAATGTATATTTTAGACGGACAAAATAAAAAATATAAAAAAGGTAAAAATATGAAAATTCGCCTCCGCGGAAAATTTCTGGCAGGATTTATATGCCTCATCGTGATGGTGTCAGGCATCTCGCTCTCTTCCTTCGTCTCATTGAACAAGCTGAAAGACATCATCAGTAAGATTTCATATGTCTCAAATGAAAATATCACATTTGAAATGATAAAATCTGATTTCTCGAACCTGACGCTGAATACAAATCTTTATTCGCAAACAGGAGAAGATAAATATTTTGAAGATGTCACGACATACAACAACGGGGTTAATAAAAAGCTTGAAGGGATGATCGCGCTTGAGAAAGATCCGGAACATATTGGTGCGTTAAAGAAAATGTCGACGGAACAAGAGAATCTCTCTGTTCTGATTCAGGATATCTATGCTCTTACCGAAGACAGAAACAAAGTGCTGGAAAAAAAGCTTCATACGATCGGGAGCAACACAGCTAAAAAGGTTTCAAAAATAAGCGATAATGCATTTTATTCGGGAAATCCTGACGCGGCTTTGACGGCTGCCCAAATGAAGTCCTATTTTCTTGAAGCCAGAATTTCTACACAGTATGTGCTTTTGGGGCGCGACATCAAAAATAAATCGCGGGAATTTTCGACTTCTCTGTCGTCCTATAGGGAATCGGGGGACCTCCTGATTGCCTACCTAAAGGACAAAAAACAAAAAGAAGAAGTAAGAGCTTTGATGGACGATAAGGGATACGAAGCGGTTCTGGCGGATATCGTTAAAAATATTGGTCAAGTGCAAGAAAAGCTTGCGGCAATTCAGGAAAGTGAATCCACTATTTCTGGATTGGTTGCTGGCTTGTCTGCAGACCTTGAAGTAAAGCGTGATGAGGCCTTTAGGACCAGTGTTGATACGGTTTCTTGGTTTAAATGGCTTGTGTCTATTGTTTTGGTGCTCGGTGGAAGTGCTGTTTTGATTCTTGTGACCTATCTGATGAAAACGCTATCCGCAACTGTCCGTAATCTCTTCGAAGGATTTGACAGACTTAAAATTGGTGTTAAAGAAACCGATGTTACGACAAGCGAGATGGTTGAAAATCTCACTAGCGTTGTAACTTCCGCCAAAGAAGTCTCCGAGCGCGGAGAAGTGATGGAGACAAGCGTCTCTACTATGAGTGGTAGTATTACAACTGTCTCTTCTGCCGTAGAAGAGCTGGATAGATCTATCCGGGAAATTCAGAATATCACTGCAAACTCCCTCATGAGCAGTCAATCCGCTGTTGAGCGAACAGTGAGGATGGAAGAAGTCATTAATGAGCTATCTAAGGCATCCGAGCAAATTGGAGAAGTGGTCGTTCTGATTAACTCTTTGGCTGAACAAACAAACTTGCTGGCCTTGAACGCAACTATCGAAGCAGCAAGGGCAGGTGAGGCAGGAAAAGGATTTTCTGTTGTTGCGGACGAGGTGAAAAAGCTGGCCGTGGAAACGACGCACTCGACTGATAGCATTCGCCAACAAGTTAGCCGCATTTCAGACATTTCATCTCAGGCGCTATCCTATATGAATGAACTAGCTGATTGCGTACGTGATATTGAGGTGAATTCCCAGCACATCGACAATGCTGTGAACGAACAGCAAGCGGGGACATCATCAATCGGTGACGCTATGAACGATGTAACGAAACTGTCCAGAAACGTATCCGAGGCTATCGCAGAAATTAGTGAGCGAATGGACAAAATGCGTGACATCAGTGCAACTGTATCCAATAAGTCCAATACGGTGAAACAGTCTATTCTGTTGCTAAGTAAAGAAACCGAGAATTTCAGATCACACCTGAAAAAGGTATAAGTGGCCAAATACAGAATCCAAAATGCCCCTTTTCAAAGGGGTATTTTTTTATTTTGTTGAAAAGAAGATGGGCGTTAAGATTTCGTTAACCTTTGGGGCGTAAAAACACAAAAGGCCGCACTGGCGGCCTTTGAGATAGAATAATAGATATAAATACTAAACTTGAGGCGCAGGGGACAATCCCATTGGCAAAACTCGATTAGCTCTTTTTGCTGCAGATAAACCGTAACTTCTCATGTTTATTTCTCCTATCTATTATACCGCATTCACACTCTTGAAGTATATGTCCGCCATCTCTTCTTTGGACTTTCCGGACCGATACGCTTCATATAATTCACGATGCCCTAACTTGTCTAGTAAGTCAACAATTTTCGACTTGTTATCCATATCGTAAATTTCACTCACTATTTTACACATTTCTACTGTTATGTCAAGAAAATGACGTCGAACAGCGTGAATTCCTTCCGGAGTATTATTTCCAGGGTGTGGGCGAGGTATTCCGATATGTGGCTGCTCAAGGGCTCTGATGCCCATACCCATGTTACAAGCCATTTCGTCAAGGTCTACGGCCTTTGTGTTGGCTGGGCAGACAAGGGTAAGAAGATCATTACCTGAAATGTGGAAATCAGGTACTTTTCCGGTAATGACTTGATATTTAATGCCATTTTCCTGGGCAAAGGCGAGGAGGCGCTTGCCTTCAGGAAGTTTTCCCAGCATGCCTTGACATTCATCCAAGATAATTTGAGCCTGAGGATGTTGGTAATCCATAGATCCCGCCATTTGGGCGTGAGAATCTCCGAATTCTTTCAACATGTCATTCATAATCAGGTGTCCTTATTTTACTGTGCTCTATGAGCGGTTCTAGAGTCTCATGCAGCTAGTTCAGCCCCATGGTCAACATACGCTTCGGCGTTGTTGTCACGCGCCCATCCTTGGTAACAGTGATAACAGCTTCCATGGGGCTGCCATCATACAGAACAGGGGCGGTAACGCTGAATGTTCCGGTTTGAATGTCTTCCGAAATATCAATTGGTGTCGGAACTGCTCCAAATTCCTCACGTCGTTCTTCATCATATAAGTCAATTATAGCAGCTTCCTCAGGGCTTTTCAGGAGAATAATTTCGCCCTCTGGTAGTCTTACGAAGCAATAGTAGAAATTGAGATATGGAATCACTGTTTCCTTAGTGATTTTAAGACCGGCCTGGGCGTTGATTTTCTGAATAGGGGCATCAGACCCGTCCATATAGAAATAGGTGTCTCCATCAGACAGGAAATCCATAGAAAATGTCGGCAGGGACGAGAAATTCGTCAAACGATATAGCAAAAACGTTTCATAGAACGGGAGTTTGAGGCACTTGGCTTCACTCGTCGCGGGAGAAAAGGTAATGGACTGCGTCGTCGGTTTGACGCGCGCAATCATCGAAACAGTTTTTTCACGGTCGAGTCGGTGCCAGATCATGACGAAGAATATAACAGCTTTTTCAAAAGGAAAACGGAAAAATGTGAGCAATACCTATTGTTTTTATTCGAAAAATATTTATAGCGCGGTTATGCAGCTTCCTCGCCTATGAGGTGGGCTAGTGCCACGTCAAAAAGACTTTGGGCTGAAGAAGCAGCATGAGCTTCGCCGCCTAAAGTCTGCCGCCATTTTTTTGCACCGCGCAATCCGTTAAACAGCCCCAGCATATGGCGGGTTGTGGAGTGAATAGGCATACCTGCAGAAATCCTGCGAGATTCAATATATTCAGCCATGTGGGCCACTATTGCATACCTATCGGGGAGAGGTGTTCCGAAAAGTTTGTGCTCCAACTCTGCCAAATACCAAGGGTTCTGATAGGCTTCCCGACCGATCATAAATCCATCAAAGTCAGGCATTAGTCCGTCGATCATCTCAAGAGTATTCACCCCGCCATTGAGAATAATGGTTAAATCGGGGTGGTTCTTTTTGAGAAGAGCCGCTATATCGTAGCGCAGCGGCGGAATTTCCCGATTCTCTTTCGGGGAGAGGCCCTTGAGCCAAGCTTTGCGGGCATGAATTATAAATTTAGCGCAACCTGTTGCTGCAATTTTCTCAACGAATGTCTCAAGAAACGGATAGTCCTCTGAATCGTCAATCCCAATACGGCATTTGACGGTTACAGGGACTGAAACGGCGTCCTGCATAGATTTAATACAATTGGCAACCAGATCAGGTTCCCGCATCAGGCACGCCCCAAAGCTGCCTTTTTGAACACGTTCACTTGGGCAACCGCAATTGAGGTTAATCTCGTCATAACCGTAATCTTCGCCAATCTTGGCAGATTTTGCTAAATCTTCAGGTTCCGATCCGCCAAGTTGAAGGGCAATTGGGTGTTCACAGTCGGAATACCCCAATAATTTGTCTAGATCCCCGTGAAGAACCGCCCCTGTTGTTATCATTTCTGTGTAAACCAGTGCGTTCGGACTAAGTTGACGATGGAAATAGCGGCAATGTCGATCAGTCCAGTCGATCATTGGAGCGACAGACAGCAGCGGAGAGATAAGGCTTGAATTTTGAACGACTTTTCTCATAATGGCTCGTCTTTTACGCGAGAAAGCGTACATACGTCCAGATTTATTAACAATGAAACTGCAAATGACCAGATTTTTAGCCGTTTTGGCAACCTTATTTCTTATTTCTACCTTCCAACACGTTGCCTTGGCACAAGACGAGGGAGAAGACGTATCTAAGTTGAATTCTGTGTCCGGTCTCCCGCTGCCGCGCTTTGCAACCCTGAAATCCGATAACGTGTATATGCGTACCGGCCCAAGTATGGATTACCCGATCCGCTGGATTTATAAGCGCGATGGTCTGCCTGTTGAAATTATTCAGGAATTTGACGCATGGCGGCGGATCAAAGACCCCGAAGGAGAAACAGGCTGGGTTCATAAAATCCTCCTTTCGGGTAAAAAGACAGCTATGATTAAGGGGAAAGAGCGGGTTTTAGCCTATGCTAGTGATGATCTGGTCCGCCCGATCGCCAAACTCGAGCCTGATTTTATCGTTACATTAGAGAAATGCGATAAGCGTGCCTGTTTTGCAACATTCCCACCTTATGAAGGATGGATTGAGAAAAAATCCCTTTGGGGAGTTTACGCCTCCGAAATTTTTAATTAACATTACGAATCAGAGGGTTGTGCTTCGCACCGCTTTCTGGGTGGAGCCCTAGTTCCATAGGGATTCACAACTTACCCACAAGCTTATCCACAGCCTTTTCCCACCTCTGTCCGCTCCGGAACCAGATCATATGCTAAGTATAGAAAAAGCCGAGGTCGCGCACCTCTTACAGCTGAGTCTGTCCAAAATGGCAACTGTCCCAGATAAAGGGACGGATATTCGCCTGATGCTGCAAGTCATGGGTGGTGTGTTAACGGAAACAGCATTTTTCTTCGAAGAGCCTGATGAAACTCTGGCTTCAATCTTCACAAAAATTTCTGCAGTTCTCGGATGTGACGCCTACGAAGGCGAATTACCGCTCTGGCTCGACATGGACCCGATTCAGATTGATGCCTATACTGAACGCGGACGTGAATTGGCGCGCATGGCAATCCATGACTGGGCAGACTGCGAATTCGGCTTTGTCGATATGGTCGTGATGGTCTGCCATCACATCATGGCATCATGGGAAGAAGAGGGGATTCCAAGAACGGAATCTTTCCGCCTTCTGATCGAATACGCCACACGCTGTATGTGCTTTGAAGTGGCTGCCCAAGAATTATGTGACGTTCTCATTGAAAAGAAAATGGGACGTGACGGCTGGACACTCGGAGATTGCCTGGGGGGGCTCTCCGGTGCTGCCGGCTGGCGTTTGGCAAAACTCAATTTGCTAAAAAAGAAATTGCCAAAGGATGAAGTGGCCACAATCGGCGAAAGCGATTTGGACTATCTCGTCACATCAATGACCGCCGAAGCGATCCGCATGGGCGTACCCGCAGGAAGCGATTGGAAATTTGGTTTGGCGGCAAACGATGCACCCGTCAATCCGCCGATTGAATTGCTCGAAGGCGTTGAACCCTACGCACAACTTTTCTTCTCAGCCGTTCCGATGTCCGATGTGAAAGATCAAGCCGTCGCGTGCGCCAAAGCCGCAGGCCGAATGCTCGCAGTCGTAGCCACAGGCGACGATCCCGAGATTGCCCACGTCATCGCAAAACCACTCGCAATGATGGCGATCACCGAAACCTACCACGCGTTTTGGTTGGGGTACTAACTTCTAGGAACTCTTCTCTTCTTCTGAATCTGCGCTGTAAAGCTTATGGCGCAGGTTTGGTGTCACAAAATAGGTCGCGCCGACAACAATAAGTGTCATCACGCCTCCAAACACAACAGACGGAACCAACCCCATCAAACGTGCGGCAGTACCTGATTCAAACGCGCCGATTTCATTGGACGAGATCACGAACATAAAACTAATGCCCGACACGCGCCCGCGCATATGATCGGGCGTGAGGATTTGTTTGAGTGTCGTGCGGATCACAACACTGATCGTGTCAAACAATCCGCTGAAAGCTAAAAAGACAACGGATAATAAAAATGAAGTGGATAGGCCAAATCCGATCATACACACGCCGAACGCCGCAACGCTCCACAGCATACGGGTGAGGGGGAATGTCTGCATCGGGCGCAGCGCAAAATACAGAGCCGCCAATATCGCCCCGAACGCGGGAGCTGTTCTGAGGATACCAAGCCCTTCAGGTCCGACATGAAGAATTTCACTGGCAAAGGCGGGCAGCATGGCAACCGCGCCTCCAAACAACACGGCAAACATATCGACCGCCATAACGGTGAGTAACATGCGGTGCGTAACGACAAACTTCCACCCTTCGACAATATTTCCAAGGGCAGATTTATCAATCCCGACCTTCTCGTAATGACGCTTGGGATTGATATTAAGAACGCATAGGAATCCGAGCGTCATAAACGTGACGGGTAAAACCCACGCTGCTCCAACTCCCATAAAGCCATAAACCATTCCCGCAAGCACAGGGCCGGTCATCACGGCAATCTGAACGGCGGTATTGCTCCATGCACTCGCCGCCGAATAATCTTTACGCTCGATAATTTGCGGAGTGATCGAAAAATAAGCAGGCATCATAAAGCTGCGCGCAATCCCTGAAATAAACACACCGACAAAGAGCAGGGGAACAAGCATATCGTGGGGCATTGGCACAACGCCCGCACCCAAAACATAAAGAGCCGCCAGATTAAGACACAGCGTCGCCACACATAAACGATACACACGTCGCGGTGTAGAAATATCAACGGCATATCCTGAGAATAGGGCGGAGATAATCGCAGGAATGGCCTCGGTCAATCCGATCAAGCCCAACAGAAATTCCGATTTGGTAATGGTATAAATCTGCCACCCGACAATCACGGCCAAAGCTTGCAAGCCCATATGACAAAACAGCCGCGCCCCGACAAGGTAGCGGAAATCAGGATTCTTCAAAATTTGAACGGATAGGGACATGCGATAACTTCTCTAGAGGCTAAACTCTACAGAAGTAAAAAGCGGAATACGAGAAGAATAATCACTTATAAAGGAGTCTATCCAACATAAGGATTCATGATGTCGGGTTTTTGTGTAGGAGGAAGTCCGCGCCTTAAATTACTATTCGAGACATAGGCTGTTCTTGCCACAAAAAGGGCGCAAAGATTGGTGGTTGGGCGACCTTCTTTTAAATCAACTTTTTGCATTGCCCCGCTGAGATTCCAAGTGTAGGTAAGGGCTTCTACAAACAGGCGCGCTGTGCCAAGTGTGTGGGCATGATCGCTCAATGAGCTAACAGCATTGTAAACAACTCTAGACTGGTTGTAGTCAGCAAGATTTGGCAGAGGGAATGCCATGCGAACGGCGTCTTCAAAAAGGCGTGATGCATCCAATCTGACTGCATCATCCACTATGCTATCGAGCATAAGCGTCTTAACCTGTCCTGCCAAAAACGTTTCGGTTTCTGCAGCCTCAGGCGTCACAATTAACAGGTCTTGGAGTTTGGCTCTATTCATAATGTCTTCCGGAAGGTGTGGGGTTAAAATTGACATCTTTATGCATGCCCGCGATCTCAGGGACAAAATTGTAGGCCGCATTCAAAATGAGATCAATTTCTCTACGTGTGTCTTCTGAAATATTGCCTATGCTAGAAATAGTACGAAGAGAATCATAAACATCGCCGGAAATTGAATGAGCACGAAATTCATCTGAATTTCTAATCTTATCCATTCTCTCGGCCCAAGCTAAGGCCGTTGTCAAGTGTGCTGCTCCCAAATCACGGCTACCTGAAATGTCATCGGGAATTTGTTTGTCCCAAACTTTAAGTGCGTGCCATAAATCTTCAGAGGAAATTCCAAGCATATAATGAATTTGTCTTTGCGCAATCCCAGGATTTTGTACTGCGTCTTGGTTTTGGGAAGAGGATGCCATTACCGAGCATCTGAGACGAATTTCTGCTATAATTTTCCATGATTCATAAAAGTCTTTTGGCCCGATACAGCTATCAGGTAGACCTTCAAAAAATAGTTTTTGGAGAGGCGACGCGAGCCAATATTTTGGAGGTAAATAGTGAAAAGAGCTAAACGCTCGCTCCATTATATATCCATATATGTTTCTAGCTGCTTGTCGCGAAGGTAAAGTTTTTCTGAGCGAGTCAAAAGCATAACGATCAGCATCCAGCTCTGCTAAGTATTCTTCGCAGGGGCCTTGCGGAATAGTAAGTCCACGATGAAACTGCAGGATATGAGCAATTTCGTGTTGAACATTCATGTAATTAGATATTTGTGGATGTATAGGCGTAGAAATATCTCTTATACCAGTTATGCATTTCATATATTGTACAGGGGTTTGAACTAAAGAAGGGCGTTTTAAAATAATGAGGCGTACCCTTCTTTCGTGACTTGCTCCAAAAAACACATGAACACACTCCGAAGTTGTATTTGCCAAGCCATTAATGTCCTGCTCAGATAGGGTATCTAATTCCCTTTGTATGGCTGCAGGTACTTTTCTACGCAATAATGAAAGGAGTTTCTTGCACCTCACTTTAGCGATATCGCCAGCAAAGCTTTCTATATCTGGGTTGAAGAAGGGGATATCCTCTGGTCGATAACTTACAATGGGGGTGCCCCCGACAAGTGCAGAAATTTCTTCGTCACTAGGCTCTACGAGTTGGGAAAAAGGATCAAAACTGGTTCTTAATATAGTCATAGCATTTTGATTAAAACGCGCAATTGATTATGTCAACAAATTTTAGCGCCGATTTCTGTTGACCAGAGCCATATAACGAAATATTTCCATTTGTAACAAAAACTCAAAAGCCTTATAAAGAGCCCATGACTATGACCAAAGAAAAAGCAGGGTGGGACTTTTCCCCCAAGGGTGCATACACACGCGAAGATTTGCTTGCGTGCGGTAAAGGTGACTTGTTCGGTCCGGGGAATGCGAAATTGCCTGCACCGCCAATGCTCATGTTTGATCGCATCACCAAAATCACCACTGAAGGCGGCGCCTACGGTAAAGGTGAACTGGTATCTGAATTCGACATTAAGCCTGATCTGTGGTTCTTTGACTGCCACTTTATCGGCGATCCAGTTATGCCGGGATGCTTGGGGCTTGATGCTTTGTGGCAATTGCTCGGATTTTATCTGGGTTGGACGGGAGCTCCCGGTTCAGGACGCGCGCTAGGTTTAGGCGAATTGAAATTCACCGGACAAATCCTGCCTGAAACAAAATTGGTCACGTATCATCTGGATATCAAACGCGTGATTAACCGTTCTTTGGTTCTGGGGATTGCAGACGGTCAGGTTCTTGCTGACGGCAAAGTGATCTACGAAGCTAAAGATCTACGCGTCGGATTGTTTGAAAACCCAAGAGCTATGTAACGCATAGCCGGATCATAACTAATCTCTTTTGTTATTCCGGCGTATGCCGGAATGATATTTATAGAGGACACACTACCTTCTAAAGAAAGGGTCACATAATGACATTGCTAAAAGAGTTCACTCCTCGTCGTGTTGTTGTAACAGGTATGGGAATCATCTCCTGCATCGGAAACTCACTCACCGAAGTTCTGGAATCTCTCAAAGAAGGAAAGTCAGGAATTACATTTTCCGAAGACTACGCAGCAAAAGGATTCCGCTCTCAAGTATTCGGTTTGCCGAAAATCAATTTGGCAGAGGTTATTGACCGCCGCTTGCTCCGCTTTATGGGAGATTCTGCCGCCTATGTGCACTTGGCAATGGAACAAGCGATTGCCGACGCAAAACTGACCAAAGACTTGATCAGCAACATCCGCACAGGCGCAGTCGTCGGTTCAGGCGGCCCATCGACACGCAATCAGGTCGAAGCAGCCCGCATTACACTTGAAACAGGAAGCCCGAAAAAGGTTGGCCCATTCATGGTTCCGCGTTGTATGTCATCAACAACATCAGCAACACTGTGCACCAACCATGAAATCAAAGGCGTGAACTATACAATTTCATCTGCGTGCGCGACATCTGCACACTGCATTGGAAACGCAGCAGAACTGATCGCTATGGGCAAGCAAGACATTATGTTTGCTGGCGGCGGTGAAGAACTCGATTGGACACTCTCGGCTCTGTTTGACGGCATGGGCGCGATGTCTTCCAAATATAATGAAACCCCAGAAAAAGCATCCCGTGCTTATGATGCTGACCGCGACGGATTTATTATCGCAGGCGGCGGCGGAATGTTGGTTTTGGAAGAATACGAACATGCCAAAGCACGCGGCGCAAAAATCTATGCAGAAGTCGTGGGCTACGGCGCAACATCTGACGGCGCCGATATGGTTGCTCCAAGCGGAGAGGGCGCAGTTCGCTGTATGAAACAAGCTCTCGAAACGTGCGAGAAGCCAGTGACCTATATCAATACCCACGGAACATCGACACCTGTTGGTGACTCCAAAGAACTGGGCGCGATTAAGGAAGTCTTCGGTGATCGTGAAAACCCGTATATCAGCTCGACCAAGTCCATGACCGGTCACTCACTAGGCGCAACAGGCGTTCAGGAAGCAATCTATTCGCTTCTGATGATGGAACATAACTTTGTTTGCCCGAGCATCAACATCGACAATCTCGATCCGTTGGCGGAAGGCCTGAACATCGCGCGTGAACGCATTGACAATGTGAAACACCAAACTGTTCTTTCCAACTCCTTCGGATTTGGCGGAACAAACTGCACATTGGCCTTCGCCGCGGTTGAATAAGAAAAAAGACACGAAGACAAAAACAAAAAAGAAAAATAAGAAAAGTAGGTAGTAAAATGACTGGACTAATGAAAGGCAAAAAAGGCGTGATCATGGGGGTAGCCAATAACTACTCCATCGCATGGGGCATCGCCAAATCTTGCGCAGAACAAGGCGCGGAAATGGCCTTCACTTATCAAGGCGACGCCTTCAAAAAACGCGTTGAGCCATTGGCTGCCGAAATCGGTGTCAAAACCCTGATCGACTGCGACGTGTCTAATATGGACTCTCTCGACCGCACCTTTGCCCAAATCGAAAAAGAAATGGGACAAATCGACTTCCTCGTGCACTCAATTGCGTTCTCGAACAAGGAAGAGCTGAAAGGGCGCTACGTTGATACAACCCTTGAAAACTTCCTGAACTCGATGAATATTTCCTGCTACTCTTTCACAGCAGTCATGAAACGTGCAGCCCCATTGATGAAAGACGGCGGATCAGCCGTTACACTGTCATACTACGGCGCAGAAAAAGTCATGCCGTTCTATAACGTGATGGGCGTTGCAAAAGCCGCATTGGAAAGCTCCGTCCGTTACCTCGCAATGGATTTGGGCCAAGACAATATCCGCGTCAATGCCATCTCCGCTGGCCCGATGCGTACCCTCGCGGGCTCAGCCATCGGCGGCGCACGCAAGACCTTCAAATATAACTCCGTGTCCGCACCTCTCCGTCGCAACGTCGATTTGGAAGAACTGGGCAGTACAGGCGTTTACTTGCTCTCCGATATGTCCTCGGCTGTGACAGGCGAAATTCACTATGTCGATTGCGGCTTTAATGTCGTCGGTATGTGCCCCGCCGACCGCTGGGACGACCTGATGGGTGATGGGGAATAGGAAGCTAAACTCCTATAACCTTCTCCAAATAATGCTGGCCAATTCCGTAAGCGGATTTGGCCGCCTTTATTTTATCAAGAAGATCTGGCGAACGGGCGGGGTGCTTATCCGTGCGGGTCGCAACAATCAAGACATTCTTGGGCGTATGGGCATCGGATACAAATTCAAATACTTTTGTCGAATAGCCGCAATATTCAAGGATCAGCGCACGCAGCCCGTCTGTGACCATCTCGGCCTGCCGCTCAAGGAACGTCCCGTATTTCAACAAGAAATTCTGATCGTTGGCGTGTTTGTTTTTCTCCATCTCGCGGCGAATTTGTTTGTGACAACAGGGCGCGACAACAATCAAATCGGCCTCTGCCGCAATGCCTTTGGCAATGGCATCATCAGTCGCCGTATCGCACGCATGAAGCGCGATTAAAATATTAGCACCCGTCGTGTCATACCCGTCAATCGTGCCTTGGGAAAATGACAATCGCGAAAACCCGTTTTTAACGGCAATACCGTTGCACAGATCAACCATATCTTGACGATACTCAACGCCCGTTACATGGGCTTTGATTTTCTGCGCCCGCAAATAATCATAAAGCGCAAAAGTCAGATATCCTTTGCCCGATCCCATATCGACAATTTTCAAATCATCATTCTGGGGCAGGGATTTAATCAACCCGCTTAAAATCTCGATATATTTATCAATCTGGCGGAACTTATCCTGCGCGTTTTTATAAACCTGTCCCTTGTCATCCGTGATTTTTAGGTCATGCAGATAAGGACGATTTTCCGTCTCAACCAATCTGTTCTTCGCGCGGTTATGGGACGGGTCGGGAATATCCGTACTGCTCGGCGGCTTCACTTTCAACTTTCCGTTCTCCAGAACAAAATCATTGGCAGCCGTGAGCAGTTCTGCCCGACCAAACCCTTCCTGAAGATATTCAGTAATTAATTCTATTGCCTGAACATCATCATAATTTTTGACAATATCGCGCGTCTTATACCGATAGGTAAAACTGATCTTGTCCGCTCGTTTAATGCTCACGCGCCGCGCAATGATCTGCTTTAAGTCTTTTTCAGAGCCTTTATAAGCCCCTAAAGTCAGCTTAATAAAATTCTGCATCTCAAGACTGGCCTGAAATGCAGAAATCAAATCGGATAGGGAAGGTGCCGCGTTCATATTCATAAACGGCAATTTACATGGAACACGACCTCGGGGGAAGCTTTATCCTGCAAGTCGCGGATAATCTGTATATCCTAACGCTCCACCCTCGTAAAAACTGGACGGATCAGGCGGATTAAGCGCTGCACCTGCCTTAAAACGCTCGACCAAGTCCGGGTTCGCAATATAAAGCTTTCCAAAGGCAACAGCATCAGCTTTACCTGCCGCCAAGAGAGCGTTTCCGCTTTCAAAAGACATGGATTCATTTGAAATCAGGGCACCTCCAAATTCTTGTTTCAAGAGAGGGGAAATACTGTCATCGGCCTGATGTTCTCGTGTGCAGATAAAAGCAATCCCACGACGACCTAATTCACGCGCAACATAAGAAAACGTCTCGGTCTTTGTGCTGTCTCCCATGTCATGCGCATCTGCGCGCGGCGCCAAATGCATTCCGACGCGTCCCGCACCCCAAACGTCAATGGCGGCATCCGCTACTTCCAACATAAGACGTGCACGGTTCTCAATTGACCCGCCATAAATATCATCCCGTTTATTGGTGCTGTCTTGCAGAAATTGATCGAGCAGATAACCGTTGGCCCCGTGTATCTCAACACCGTCAAATCCTGCTGCTTTGGCGTTTTCCGCACCCTTACGATAGGCAGCAACAATCTCGGAAATCTCAGAAAGTTCCAGAGCGCGCGGCGTCACATATTCGGTAATTGGTCGCACAAGCGAGACATGCCCTGCTGGTTTAATGGCACTTGGCGCAACCGGCAATTCTCCATTCAGAAAGAGCGGATGCGAAATACGCCCGACATGCCACAACTGAAGCACAATCTTCCCGCCCTTGGCATGAACAGCGTCAGTCACCTTGCGCCATCCTGCAACTTGCTCCTCTGACCAAATACCTGGCGTATTGGCATATCCGACGCCCATAGGCGTAACACAGGTTGCCTCGGTAATAATCATTCCCGCACTGGCGCGCTGTGCGTAATATTCTACCATTAAATCGTTTGGGACACGTCCTTCGTTGTTCGCTCGTGATCTGGTAAGGGGGGCCATAATCACCCGATTCTGTAGCTCAAGATCCCCGATTTTTAATGGTTCGAGTAATGTCGTCATAAATTCCCCGTCTGTTATATTGAGTGTGAAGTTACATTTACAAATCCTCAATCACAAATATTTCATCGTACTTAAAATTCAAGTGTTAATAAGCGGACTCTGAAATAAAGCGGATGCGATAAATTCATAAGTAAAGTTTGTGGTTTCATAAACGAAGAACGCGCGATAAAATTTTTTTTAAAAATTAACCAAAAAACATTTGTGCTAAGCAAAAAAATATGCAGGAGTATTCACGTGTGAGATTAAAAGTATTTAGTACAACAGACTACGGAAGTGGCCATGCTGCACGAAGAAGCCTTTTTGTCTCCGCATTATTTTACCGGCGAGTTTCGGTACTCTGATGATATTTCCCAACATATTGATGAAGAACGCTTCAAGGCATTAAAGCGACAGTTTCGTAATAAATACGATGATTTTTACCATCCGTATTTTGCAAAATACGGAGATAAATTGAATGCTAATAAAGCCTTGATTTCTGTGGCCTTTGAGCTGTTCAGAGACGTGCATGGACATCTGCCTCTAGCCTACAAAAACTGTGCTATTTCAAGCGGGACTTGGGCGCATCTGGATGCTGTGCAAAACGGGCACTTTACAACAGATAGGCTATCCAGAATCGTAGGGTCCGACTGGCATACACGGACCATCAAGGACAATAGCCAGCGCAGCTTAGAACGTATTGAACGTATTAGGGATCTCTTTTTAGAGGTCTTTTTTATTGCCCCGACAATGTTTGAGGGGAGCACACGCGCCTTCTCCAAAGGTCTCGGACGTGTCCTGACGGATATTCCGTTTCAGGCAGAAGAATACATGGCTTTCTGGAACATGATCATTGATCTCACACAAGGGTTTGTCCTAGACGATGTCCGTCTGGATACACCCGATAGTGATCGTGTCCTGAGGGAAATTGAGATGGTTCGCTCCGGAAGGAGTGGCCTTCTCGATGTCCGTCCAATCTTGCAAACATCTGATTGGGCAAACTCTCGCAATTCCATATATGAAATGGCGCGGGGAAACTATATCCGTTTTGGATTACACCCGCTTAGGCCTGATGCAACGATGGATATGCGAGTCTATGATCAGGAGTCGCATCGCCTGTACCATGCTAGATTAATTGATACGCTAAAGCCTGTTTTGCAAAACATTCTGCGCTGGGCACCGCAGGGAATTGCAGTTGATTCAGCTGTCATTACAGCTGCACGCTTAATGGATTTGCACAGAATGCGTGTTGATCCTGTCTATAACGGAATGCAGGATGCGCCGTTAGATCTTGGATCTATAAATCCAAAATTGGCAAAACCAACACAGGCCGAATGTAAAGAATTCAATGTGTTGCTAGAAAAATTCGAACCGTTTCTGATGGAATATCTTCCATATCTGGTCAATCCGAATGGCCTTTATGCTGATTATGCGGAGGCTCAAAGAAAACATCCGATTAAACCGGATGATGTAGGTGATGAGTCTGCCAAATGGCAAAGAGAAAACATACCTCAAAACCTATGTCTGGATCTTTGGTCTCTGACAGAAAATAAAGGGTATGGGGCGACTCGCCCAAAACCTGTGATGAAATTCGTACATGGTACGTATAGCCCGCAACGCAGACAGCATGACTTCGAAAAGCAACCGTTTGATAGAGATGCGCCGGAAGTTTGGAAAGATGAGCCTTTTGACCTTCTTGATCCGATGTTCAAGCAATTGGCAAAATCTCATATCGGTGTGCTTGAGATAGT
>QKCR01000049.1 GCA_003245575.1 Alphaproteobacteria bacterium
GTAAAAAAAAACATGACCGGTCAGGCGTTCCTAGGCTCAAAAGGATTACTGACAATGACATAAAGGACACCTCTAGCAGCCAGCAGCATTATTGCTATGCCGAGGCGAAGTGAACAACTTCTATAGAGGAGGTACAGCATGAAACTACATAAGTAGTTTGGATCTTCACTCAAAAAACACATTTGCCGGCATTATCGATCAAAACCGGCGGGTGTCAAGGTATTTGTCGCCTTAATGGGTCAAACAGCTTCTGATCTCAGGGCCTCTTCGGAGGTCCTGATTCGTTCAGGGTTGAGTCGAACGATTTCTATTGGTGTCCAGTTGCGGAGTTGATTTAGTCAGGGAAACTTAAATCATGTTTACTGGCCAGAATATTACCTGGCAGAGGAAAAGACAGATATGTACGGAATTTTTTAGCAGATCTGGAGTGCGATCAGTGTGACATCGTCATGTGAGAAGTCTTTTCGGCAATGCCCTGCTAATGCTTGGAGGACTTTTAACTTGAGCTCAGCAAGGGGAGCGTTGGCATTGCTATCTAGCAGAGTTTTGAGCCGGTCTTGCCCAAAGAGTTCTCCTTCCGGATTCGGGCATTCAGTTATGCCATCGGTATAGATAAAGAGTCGATCTCCAGTGACCATTGGCATCTCTATATGGCTATAGGAAGCCTCAGCATCAACAGCAAGGGGAAGACCATGCAATAGCCCAAGTGGATACAGATTTTGTTCGGAGGGGACGATAAAAGACCAAACAGAATCGGCCTTGCCCTTATAGAGAACAGGAGGGTGGCCTGCATAAGACAGGTATGCCTTGTCTTGATCAGCGTTAAAGGCAACCACAACAGCGGTGGTCATCGCTTCTAGGCCGCGCTCGCTGGCCAAGCGGTTGATCTCTCCCAGAATAGGTCCGCTTTCAATATCGCACATGTGCGACCGCAGTGACTCGTAGACAAATTGCCCAACTCCGGCAACAGTCTCTCCGTGGCCAATAACATCGGCGACGGCCAGCCGCATAATGTTGTCATTTTTGCAAACACCAAAGTAGTAAATATCTCCGCCCCTGCCACCATCACAAGCAGCAGAGTAGAGTGAACCGATGACCTTCCCGGCCCTGATCTCCAGGTCACGATTGCGAATCCCCCCCCATACTCCTGCGCACTCTAGCCTGGGAGGTGCTTCACTGTTAATAGCTTTAGTGTTCTTGTCATTCATCTCTTCCCTTATGACTAAGAGATACCAGCGTATGGTGAATGGTAGTCACGGAAAAGCCCCGACTATCCATAAAATTATAACTGTAATCTTAAAAATATGCTTGCCAAGCGAGCTTAAGAATGAAATCAAATTCTGCTGAATATAATGGAGGTCAAGCAGATCAAAAGGGATGAACTAGCAGGCTGTTGAAAAAGTCGCTCAAAATCCAAGCCACAGGAAAACTGACTTCCTGTGGTCGCTTCTGATTGATTCTTTTTAGCGGCGAGGGGTTAAGTGGCCTTGACTGGGGCTAAAAAAGACCCTCAAAATAGTTTTTCAACAGCCTGCTAGGGCCGTCTCCTCCGCAATTGCCCCCCGGCCGAAATCATAGCCGGGGTTTACTTATGTTTCGACATATGAGACTCAGGCCGTGCCGTGAATTCTTACATTGACCATTGAGATACCTGATCTATTTGTTAGCATAGATGAATCCGCTGAGAGGAAAGAAAATGCCAATTCATCTTGATAACGTGGATGTCGTTTCAAAAATTACAGGGCAGGGCTCTGCTTTGATTATCCCTTGTTACATGTGCCCTGCGGTAACCGTGGCCGTAAATGATGAAAAACCTTTCCTTCAGCTCTTCAGTCATTTTCTTAAATCCCCCCCCTTTGAACGATACATCAAAACGTTACAATCTGATTTAAGTGAAAATGGCGTAAGCTCAACTGTGTTCAAGAGTCATTTTGTTCATCAATGGTTTCTTTGTATGTGGACTTCAGGCCGCCGCAAGAAACTAGCGCGACAGCTTGGGCGATTTGATTATGTGATTGTTCTGGGCTGTGATTCTGCGACCGAAACTGTTCAGAACTTGCTCCAGACAGATGACAGCAAAGTGATTCAAGGAATGGAAGTAACCGGTTTTATGAATGCAAAAATGAGGTTCCATTTGCCGGGAGATGTCTCCTTTGAAGACTGCAAGGTCATCCCTCTAGCTCAGCAAAAGACTGATGTTGATTATTAACTGAGGTTTCGGAGAAAGAGCTGTGCCCAGTGAACCACAAAATTACAACTTTCAGCAGATACATGAGGCTTATCGTTCTAGGATAACCCGATACCTTGCAGGTCTTGCGGGTGTGGACAATGCAGAGGACCTCTGCCAGGAAGTTTTTGTTAAGGTTGACAAGGGACTCAAAGATTTTCGTGAAGAGGCGCAGCTTTCCACTTGGATTTACCGAATTGCCACCAATACCTACCATGACCATGTCCGTGGTCGTACCTTCAAACAACAGCAGCAAGAGATGCTCTCTCCAACCGAAAACATTGATGCCCTTGAAGATGAAACCCCAAGGGTCCCAGAGCAAACTCCAATTGCTGAACAAGGGACCATTAAAAAAGAAATGATAGCATGTATCCGTGAATACATTAATCAACTCCCTGAAGATTACAGGGTTGTTTTGCTCCTAAGCGAAGAAGAATGCTTCAAGAATAGAGAGATTGCGGAGATTTTGCAGATCAGTCTGGATAATGTCAAAATCCGCTTGCACCGGGCCAAGGCAAAACTTAAAGAGTTTCTGGGGAATAACTGCGAATTCTATCTCGATGATCAGAGTGATATTGCTTGTGACCGTAAACAAGGTTGCGATTGACCCTCCTCCCCCATCCAGAGCAATTTAATTTTTCAAACATGCTGTATCCTTTTCGTGCCTGCCTTCGTCTATAGAGATAGAAGGGAGGTGATCTTCATGACCACATTCGAAATAGCACAATACTGGTGGCTACTGCCATTACTGATGTTTCTGGTTTGTTTTATTTTTTGTCGCAAAGGATGCTGTTGCACCCGCAAAGACAGAAAAGGAGGAACAGACCTCAACCCTCTACAAAGGCATTGATCTTCGAGCAAAATTAATTCTAAACGATCAGACTATAGAAAAAGGACGAATTTCATGGATGAGAAAACAAAAGAAATGATCGCAATCGGAGCATCTGTAACAGCTAACTGCATCCCCTGCATCCGATACCACTTAAGCAAAGCTCGTGAAGAAGGCCTGACAGACGCCGAGATTAAAGTCGCTATCCAAATTGGTAGAAGTGTTCGAAAAGGCGCTGCGCAGAAATGGGATGAGGAAGTAAGTAGCCTCTTGTCTTCTTCACCTAAAAGTCAAAAGGCCAGTTGTGGTTGCGGATGAACTTACATAGCTGGAGAGAGAGCTATTGGCTCCAAAACATCAGGCGGCGAGAGTAACCATCAAGCTTGAAAGGGTTTAGGAATGAGTACACAAAAAGAAAGATTTAATATTGAAATAGAGAACATAAAAGCAGTTTGTCCTCTTGGTGAAGTCGTTGGTGCACAGATGATTGATGAGAACAAAATACCAGTGATCTCTTGTGAGGGGGGCTGCTTTCGTGGCGAAGTCGCTAGGCTGGCAGCTCACCTGGTTGGAAAGCAAGAACCCTTTATGCGTGGTTGCCACGGTGAAATGTTTACAGCTCCTAAATCAGCTATGGCTGACTGGGCCCAAAAGGCCGAAAAGGTCATAGTTATAGATGGATGCTTTATGCGTTGCCATGGCAGAATCATGGAAAATATCATTGATAAAAAAAATATGATCCAATTTGATGCACTTAGTATTTACAATAAAAACAACAAATATACAGACATTATGCTCTATGATGAAGTTCCAGAAAAGGAACGTAAGGAACTAGCTCAGAAAATAGCGGAAAATGTTTTGTCGGACCTACAGAAATTCAATTAACAAAGAATGAGAACAAACTTGGTTCAAGGTACGGGAAGGGACATCTGCTATGAAACAAAACCGCCACCTTCAATACTGGGGTGGCGGTTCATATAAAAACTCACGAGAGATGAGACTTAAAAATTCTATTCGCCGGCAGGCGATTAATCTAAGTAAATTACATCGCCTGCAAGATTGCATTTAATATCTGCAGTCCAATATTGTATTCAGCCGTAGTATCAAATGTTCTTGGTAGTCTATTGTCTTGAACCATCAGTGCCGTTTCAATCTCTTCACGTGAAAAGCTTTTCTTCTGAGAATAATCGCTAGTGGCTTGCTCACTATGGTCTTCAATGGTGAACTTTGCTTTAATGAACAAGCCCCCAATTAAGTCACGCTCGGTTTCACAATCTGCCTTCAAAGAACCTATGTAATAGACTTTCTGCGCTTCTGATATGCGAAAACCAATTTGGGGAACGAAAAAATAGTTTCCTGACCAAGTGTCACGATATTGGATTTTGTTGATAACATATGTTCCTGGCTCAAGAGCCCAACTAAAGTCTCCATATTCTCCAACATCACATAATATTCGTGCTTTATCTTCCAATCGCAGCAGGCTCGGTTTTATAAAGAAGTCAAAAATCCCACTTCCTATCTTTTTTTGTTCTCCGTTTTCGATCCAAATAACTTGGCCATAAACTATGGATTTTCCCTCTGCAAATGTTATCTGGGTTGCTCCTTCAACATCAGATAGGTTCTTTGCCGTTGACATGCAGGATCCCAAGAATGGAATTGCAATTAACAAAAGAATAGATACGCATTTAAAGCTATTGATCTTCATTTCTACCTCCCTGAACCAAAACTCCCTCAGGGAGCCTAAATTGTACTTCCTAATACTTTTAACATCAATTTGTTGTTTTTCGAGTTTTTAGGCGAATCTATCAATATGGAAATTCATAAGAATCATTGGCTATAAAATTAATGGCGGGTTTAATGCGTAGTTTGTAAACGCCATAGGAAGTAGCAGGAATAAGAAGAATTAGCTAAGTTGCCGTCTCAAAAATATGGAGTCAGGAATCGAGTAGGGTGAGGTGGGTTGATCAATACCCACCTCATCCCTCTCACAGAACCGTGCGTACGGGCCTCGTACACGGCTCCTGTCCATCCTCCCTCAATCACGCTGAGACAGGCGGGGTCTACAACGCTCCCTCCCCTGCA
>QKCR01000013.1 GCA_003245575.1 Alphaproteobacteria bacterium
CGTGTATCCACCATACTACAGGCTGAGAAAACCCATACAGGGCCGTCACTACTGGTGCACTGACGATGGTATTGGCGATTACCACGTCAAAAAGATTGGCAAACTGCCGAATTACCTCAGATGTATAGATCTGAGGGCATACCAGCACCGGAATTTTTCGGGCTTCAAATTCATGCGCCAGTACGCCGTTGTGGGGCGAAACCACGACAGGCAAATACCCATTTTCCTTCAAGCTTTCAGCCAGATGTAAAACCGCCACCGGCCCGCCGGTGAGGTTTAGCTCATGAGATATTAAAAGCGCTTTTCTTTCTCTGGCGCTATCATATTTTGCCAAAGTGCGCCCAAGATAAACTACGGTATCCCTGCCTTTTGAAAAAGCCGTAGTTAAAGAAGAAAAGCTACTCATTGGCTTTGTAAGCATCGGCTCACGGGAAGCGGATCTGTTCGCCGTCACTTTGCGTACAACCGCACGAAATCCGTTTGCGCGCCAATACCGCAAGCCTTTATGTATCAGATGGCCGCACCGCGTACGTTTGATAGCATCCAATACCTTGCGAAGTGGAGCAGTCATTTTCCAGCACCGGGCGTTTGAGATAGCGGAGTACCGTGCCGCCCATATTCGAGCTTCTTCCCTGCTTTGTTTGAGCTGTTCGGTCAGAGTATTAAGCTGTGAAGAAATCGCAATTTTCTTAGCCTGGATTGCAGTCTTTTCTGTCATCAATTTAGCGTGTGCAATTTCCAGTTCAGTCTTTTCCGCCTGCACACGACTAATTTGCTCAGTGAGACGCTGAACCTGACCGTGCAATTGGCTGTTTTCCTCAGAGAGGTGGGTAGTTTGCTGTAACGATTGGGCACACGTCTTCTGAACTGCAATCGTCTGTGCAAAAAGCCGTTCCCAGTCTGGCTCCAGCACTGAATAGGTCATCCCCGTCAGTTCTAGCTTGCGCGCGCCTTCTGGTATAGTAATCTCTATTTGCGGGTCTTTATCAGCAAATAGCAACAATTCTTCCATGTGGATGCCATTAAGCGGGACAAACTCACATTCGCCACGATCACTGACCGCTCGAAGATGGCTCACTATACAAAACGATCCCTCTAAAGGATCAAACCGTACATGGCGGCATCCCTCCGGCAGTTGTACTTGAAAACGATACAATGCACAATCCTCGTCCATTTCCGGGTGCAGTCGAATCCGCTGATCTACTTGATAGCCACAGCCAGTGTCCCAGAAAAAATAGGCGTCCATGCTGTCGCCATAAGTGATTAGCCGATTTTTAAACTGGATACCGCTTTGCACCGCCCATTCAGTTTTCTGCGCTACAATAAAATATTGATAGACGGTGCGCATAGGCGTCCGCAGCAGTAGGTCTTGTAGAAACGGGGAAACATTATTTGCAGATACATCTTGTTCCGTGGTATAAGGCGGCGCATAACAGCCATCCAGTACAGTCATCGTCAATCCAGCCTTTTCAAAAAACGGCTGCAAGTCCTGATAGCCCCAGAAATGAATATGGGTATTATCAAGCAGTCCCAACTCTGTATAAGGAAAGCGATTCTGCACCAAATTGGCCACAATGTCAAAGTGAGCAATATTGGGGATGGAAACAAGAATTTCGCCGCCTTCTTTCAATAGCGTTCCCGCCATTTTCAGCACACGTTCAGGATCTCTTAGATGCTCAAGCACGTCGGAAAAAAGGATGCAATCAAATTTCTTTCCCGCAAACGCCTCCAGCCAGTCAGCCTGCTCAGCGTCACCGCACCAACCTCCGCTGGCGTATGTGGACGCAATCTGATATGCTTCTCGGTCAATCTCTACAATCCAAACACGGCAGCCCTTATTCTCTTTCATATATCGGGTCATCCGCCCTGTTGCACAACCAAATTCCAGAACATCCATGTCAGTCAATATCCGCTCCATAAGCATAGCGGCAATACTACCGGGTTCAATCTCCATGGGTGCTTCGTATTTACTCATCCGTCCCGACTCCCTCCTGCCAAACGCCCCAATGGTGAGGCAGTACCAGCCGGCCTTCTGCTAAATAGCCGCTGTTCACTTGAATATCCCTAACTCGCGTCTTGTAATCGATATTCACCGTAGCAGTCTGATCTCGCAGCGCCACATCGAAATAATACTGGCCACCTAACACTCGCAGCCCTTGAGAATAGTGGATAGAAAAACGGTTGCGTCCATATTTCCAAGGAATGCGTACATTATCAAGTAAAGTGTTCAGTCCACAAACATAATCGTCGTCTGCCCTGTACAGTGCCACGCCTAACACAGGGTCGGCCATCTGAGTATCGTACACATCGTAATCAACCTGAACTTCTATTGGCGTGGCATAGTTAAGAGCATTAACATCCCGCCCCATATTATCAAGAACGCGTATCTGTACAACTTTTGCAATACTGCCATCCGGCGCAGGAAAAAAAGCCGGCGCATCGTCCTGTGTCTTTTCCTCCGAGGTTTCCGCTTTCTTGTCCGTAGCATCTAAACCGCGCAGATAGTCCTCGTATTCATCGGCAATCTGGTTGACCTCGCCCGCCGCCTTCAATTCGCCGTTGTTAATCCACAGCACTCGCTGGCAAAACCGACGAACGGAATTGGTATCGTGTGATACATACAAAATTGTTGTACCGTTTTCCATCATGGCCTTCATCCTATCCATGCATTTTATCTGAAAACGCATATCGCCCACACTCAGCGTCTCGTCTACAATCAGAATTTCCGGCTCTACACTAATAGCCACGGCAAATGCCAGCCGCGCAAACATACCGCTTGAATAGTTCTTCACTGGCTGATTAATATATTCGCCAATATCCGCAAAATTGATGATGCCCTCTCGGAGTTGTTCCATTTCCTCTTTTGAATAGCCCATCATAGTAGCGTTTAAAGCTATATTCTCCAATCCGTTGTATTCCGGATTAAAGCCCGCGCCCAGCTCCAGCAAAGCGGAAACTTTGCCGTTAAGCTTCACAGTTCCACTGGTAGGAACCGTCACCCCTGCTAGTATTTTCAGCAGTGTGGATTTGCCGGAACCATTTGTCCCAACGATACCGATAGTCTCCCCCCGCCGGACGGTAAAAGTCACATCGTGAAGAGCAAAAAATAATTTATGATATTGTTTTTTGGAGGTGCTCAGCACCTCTCTCACGCGGTCGCTCTTCTTGTTATATAGTTTATACGCCTTGCTCAGATGCTCGGCATGAATAATCACGTTGCTCATAGCCCCTCCATTACAACACGTCCGCGAATTGCGGACGTAAACGTCGGAACAAATATGCTCCGGCGAAAAGTAGAATAAGGGTTATGCTCCAAAAAAACAGGTTTGTATAACCGTACTGCCAAAACCAGACGTGATCCACAAAGCAATCCCGATAGCCCCGACAAATATAGAACATAGGATTCAATTTTAGAGCATTCTGTACCCAAGGCGCCATAGTGTCTGGGGACCATAATATGGGGGTCATCCAGAATCCAATCTGAATAACGACGCTGATGATGTTCACCATATCTTTTACAAATGGAGCAATAGCCGCAAGCAGCCAGCACAGACCCAACAACAGAACGCATGTACATAAAAAATAGTAAACCACCTGTACGTTGAAGATGGAAAACGGTACGCTACTCACCGCCAACATAATAAAAATGAATACAATGAATGCAAGGTGTACAAACGCGGAGGAGAGAATCTTCACCACTGGAATCATACTAACTCGGAAGTTTACCTTTTTTACAAGATAGCTATACTCAATCAGGCAGTTGGTCCCGGAAACAAGTGTCTCTGAAAAAAAAGACCAGATAAGATAGGCAGGCGTAAACCAGACGATGAACGGCACATTGCTCACCGGTGGATTTCTGAAACCTACCTGAAACACGAACCAGAACACTAGTATCGTCACCAGTGGCTGAATGAACGCCCAAACGATGCCTAAAAAGGATGATGCAAATTTTGCACGGCAGTCATTTTTGGCAAGGCCCAGTAGTGTCTTCTGGTTTTTTATTATATCAGTAAAAAATTTGAAATAATTTTTGGCAGTGTTCATGAAAGTTCTCCTCTTATGTAACAGCTCAGCGTACCGTTACATTCAGGTAGATCGACTAATCCCACGCAATCTAGGAAGACTATTCTTTGCTGGGAACTTTGTTGCCGCTCCGCCGAGGTAGAATTCTCGCCGCCTATAATAGGATTGTCAGCCATCAAGCAACTTACCTTCATTGATTTGACCTGATCTACCGCTGTATACTCTGCGTCAGGTCGATAGTCCACAAGACACGAGTCGACGGTGCAGACGTCATTGATATCGATCTGTTTCCACCCGAGCCCCTTGTGCTCACTGCCACTCCCGTCATACCCCAACTGGTCGCTGGCACCGGTTACAAGCACTCTCATCTTTTAATCATATTCTCCTTTGCCAGCCAGACGGCTTTCACAAACAATCCATCCGGCATATAATCCAAAAAAAAGTCCCCCATTGAGGGAATGACGCTGAATTGTCGGTATTTCCAATCCGTAATTCCTCTGACCTGATGAATCTATTCCGCTCATGAGCCTATCATCTTACTATTCCCTCGTCAAGTGTTGTTTGACTTCGTGCGTCTTAATGAATCTAAATAGTGCACCGCATGGAGATTGCAATAGGCCTTTTTCAAAATGTTCAACCGTTGCTTTGTCGGTCTGCCATTGCGATTGGCAACTTGGCTATTTCACCGTCGAACCTCGCTACTAGTTCCTATATCCTATACTATTTCATCCCTTAATGCGCGACTTAACAGCGTGCACATAGGATACCACGGACCAACTAAAATGACAAGTATTTTGACGAATTTTCAGATACCAGAGGATTGCATGTTATAATAGGTGTATTAGTGTTGTATCCCATATAATATCTTTGACATGAATACAGCTTTATTATAAAATCTTATAGATATTGGTATTGTGTGGCATGACGGAGGTGTGTGGTGAAAAAAACTGTTCGAATCATATTAATTTCTATTTGCTGCGTCGCAGCAGCCGTCGTGTTGGCCGTGGCCTTGAATCCGGCAAACCATTTTCCGCACTCAGAGGCGACGCCTTCCGATAGCGCGATTGCACAAGTGCAGGTTTCCCCGTCA
>QKCR01000026.1 GCA_003245575.1 Alphaproteobacteria bacterium
CATATAAAAATATTATCATAGTAATATTAAATATTAATTACTTCGCTTAGGAAGTCAATCTCCATGTATTTGCCATATGCAATGTTTTTGGAGGTTGAAGGAAAGTTTAGTTTCTTTCCCCCAAAAGAAACCCCGTGCGGTGAGTGGTTAAACGCTTCCGCAGGGTGGTTTGGTGGGGGAAGTATTGAGATCCCGTTGGGGGGGAGCTCTCCGGTAGCATATTGGAATAATAGAGGACAGGTGTGCGGGTTGGTTGAAATTCTCCCGAACAAACAGCCCATTATTGTTTGCAAACGGTCAATATATATCGGATCTCCTCCTGTTGCGGATAAACAGTGAGAGGTGAGAATGCGTATAACAAAACAACAGGGTGATGTTGAGCGAATGCCTGATATTCCTGACCCGGGATTTTGCGAAGGCGATATAAAGTTGTCTATCAAAGAGACAGCACAAAGTCATATCAATTGGATTTATGAGAGTATTCTTTCCCGCATGGAGCCTTCTGTCTCTCTGCGTCTTCGTGAGCAAGAGCGTCGCGCTGTCAGAGCTAAATCAGAAGACCTCTATAAAGAATATCTTGGGGATGTGCTCTCGACCTTGGAGCGGTAAGAGACTTTTTTTAAAATGAGTGGGGTGGGCGCAAGTCGACCTCACCGCTATGCGATGATTTTAGTAATCCTCATTTGAAGCGGGACAAGATTTCTTTTGTTTCGATGTTTGGTGTATAAGTTTTTGTCTCAGTTATAAATTTATTGATGCATTTATTGCCTGTTATTAAATAGACCGAGTTTATTCAGTCTATTGTCGGGTGTTAAATGCGCGTGAGATTTATCGTTTTAGGAATTGTTTTTCTATTTGTCGCTTGTGTTGGGTATCTTTTTCTGAAGCCTGACAATTCATCCGGTGAGGGCTCGAGTAAGTCAAAGTATAAGGATGTGATCGTCAGTGCTACCTCGTCTGATATGGATTCCGAAGGCCCCGAAGGTGATGTTGTTCCGGATGCTTGGGTAAAACGGTGCGAAAAGGAATCAAAACGCTGCGAGATTTTTCAGAATATCTCCCTTAAGGATAGTGGGAAAAGGCTGATTGAGATGGCTGTCGGATTTTCTGACAAATCCTCTGATAAGGCGCGTGCCGTGATTTTGTCTCCCTTGGGTGTTTTGCTTGAAAAGGGCGTTGAAATACAAGTTTCTGACCTGAAGCCAATTTCAGTGCCTTTTAAGACGTGTACTGATGCAGGGTGCGCAGCTATTTTTGAAATTTCAGATGAGATGCTGGACTCTATGATTAATGGAAGAAAGATGCTCGTTATTTTTCATAGCGCTTCCGGTCGCGAATATAAAATAGAGATGTCTTTGGGCGGATTTGGCAGTAAAATTGCAGAATTGCTTTAAACTTTAAAGTTTGTCACATCGGGTTGTTGCCATTTAATCACAGGTTTGAGATGAGCGTGTCAAGGTTGTTTATATTAGCGGCGATTTGACGTTTACCATTAATGATGGTGATAACCACGCCATCAACTCGACATCTGATGCTGTTTATGTCACAGATAACTCTTTGCTGTATAGCTTTGCGCTGACTGCAAACGGGTCTAACTTTGATCTGGACGTAACCAAAGCCGCTATTTCCTCTGTTGGTGTTGACAGTGATCGAATTGCTAAGGATGCAACAGTTGGTATAGCTCTCGGGTATGCTGACTCTCATATCAAATCCGACAATGTCAATACGACCAAGTCTGATATGAATTCATATAACATTTCTGTTTACGGTGATTATGAGATTAACTCTCGTACCTATGTGAGCGGTAATGTTTCGTATTCACACAACACAATTGACCAGGTTCGTCACAATGTTGGTGGTGGTGCCGGACTTGATGTCGAGAGCGATGATCTCGATGTCTTTGAGATTGGACTTGGTGCGGAAGTGTCTTGGGATTTTGTTACAGACTCAGGTGCTAAACTTCGTCCATCTTTGAATACCGGATATCGCTATGATCTGATCGGTGACAGCATTGATGCTAAATCAACCTTTATTGCAGGTGGTAGCGCATTCTCTACTGATGGTGCCGATCCTGCTCAGGGAACATTCAATGTCGGAGCTGCAATCAGCTATGCAATGGATGATAACTGGGAATTGTCTGCTGACTATGGTGTCGAAGTGAAAGATGAGTATAACTCACACACAGGTCATATCAGGGCTGATTACAAGTTCTAAGACAGTTAGTTTATTTGAAGATTTTGAAGGAGCCCCGTTTGGGGCTCTTTTAGTTTGTGCATTGTGCGGACATTTTTAAAAGATTCGGCCATATATTTTCCCAACCCTCAGTGTGCGAGGTTTTGGGGGCTATGTGGGTCTGAATGCAGTGCTTGTTTGTTGTTTTCTCTATGTAGCTTTGGGAGATTGCAGGAGGGACTAGCCGGTCATTTTCTCCGATAAAATGGATTTGTGGTATGTGCTCGAGGTTGCTTGTTTCGTCTGCCATATTCAAAGATTCAGGCATCGGAGAAACATGATGAAGTTTTATAAATGCGGCGTTGTCTATGTTTCCGGCAACAGTTCTTAGACTTAGAATATCGTCTCGATGAGAGGCCAGAAGTCCTGCAATATTTGCGCCTCCGGAAAAGCCGATCAGATTGAATTTTTGTTCATTATTCTCAGATGAAATTTGATTCAGGATCAGATCGTAGCTGTTTATTATTTTTCTTGAGAAGCGTGCTGATGTCCAATCTTTCTGTGAGCAGGTTTTTAGGTTCTCCTGTTCCGTGTATTGGCACGGGCGAGCCAGATATATGACGTTTTCGGCCGGGTCAAGCGATGCCAATTTTAGCCCGATCGGATTCTTGGGTGTGGGATTCATAGAGGGCGTTGTTTTATTGACCCATGCGTATCCGTCTCCTTCAATATATATAGTAATGGGGAGGGATTGATCTGAAATTCTTGACCAGCTTTTAATTGTGAAATCGGGAAGCGGGAAATCTCTTGATGTGAGATTAGATTGTATTGCGATTTCTTTTGCGAGGCTGGTTCTGTTGTTAACACTTGAACATGACGTAAGCGCAGTTGTGATAGAGCCGATTAAAACAAGTTTCTTAAATATATGTTTTTTGTGTGACATGCGGAGATTATACAGCGTACGTATAAAAAAGGCAGTTATCTTTAGCTGTATGGGGGATGAGTATCAAATGGTGGCCCCGACCGGAGTCGACCTCACCGCTACGCGGTGCGATTTTAGATAGGGTTCGATCCGGTCTTTGCGATTTTTGGGGAGTGTTCTTTAATGGTGGCCCCGACCGGAGTCGAACCGGTACACCCGTTTCCAGATAGCAGATTTTAAGTGTTTTCAGTCTAATGATAGCGCATTGAAATATAATGAAAAGATCAATCAATCTCAAAAAAGGTGTAAGAAAAGGTGTAAGTTTTGTTGGGTTTATGGAGACATTGTTGTTGCAATGCTATCTTTCATAAATTGGAATGAGCCAGATAGTCTGTGAATCCTTACTTTCTTCTTAGCTAAGTGTCCGAGGTTGTGCGCTAGAGCTTGGGTGGCATAATTGGGTGTGCCACCACAATAAATGGATTCGCCATTGTGAATAAGCGTGTGTTGATGGATTACATCCAAGAAGAATGGAAGCGCAAGTGGTAAGGCGTTTCTCGTGTGTGGTTTTTGATGGATGCTGATACCATCATTGACTTGAACCATGAATATATCAGATATGTTTAAATCAGTCTCATTCGATACTTCTTCCGGCAATGGTGCGCGATAAGTCCTTTTTAGAGACCTATCTATTCTTGTAATGGTTTTTGTTCCTGCTGAAGCAATCATCTCACTTTCATTTAATTTCACGATGGTCTTGTTTCCTGAAAATAATTTGAAATCGTGTTTTGCAACAAGTTCTTCAGCAAGTGTTGTTTTTCCGGCTCCTGAATGGCCGACGATTAATATACCTTGTCTATCTTTTTCGACGCAGGCGGCGTGAACCGGATATAATCCGTTTTCTAGGAATGCTGTTCTGCACATGCCGTATAGTATGTGTATGCTATCTCTTTTTAGGTGGGGCGTGTTTGGAGCATGGAGTTCTATGTTTGGGTAATCTCCGTGGAGGGCGTAATTTTCCGAGGGTACATGTCTTAGGCGTAAATGCTGAGGTGCTTCTTTTTTTTCTTCTTTTTTGAGGGTAGCCCCCGGAATGTGAGCATGTAAATATAACGCATTATCGGCGTTATCAAGAAAATCAATTGTACATGAGAACGCAGCGCTCAAATTACCCGGCAGTGTAAGGTGGTAGTTGTTCATGCTCGCGTACTCTTTCTTGGAAAATAGCCCCATCCTTGGATTTAATTAAGGATAGGGCCTGGAATTTAGTAGATTGGCAGCTTAGCGACCTGGGGCAGGTGCTGGGGCAGCTGTTCTGTGAGCCATAACTCCTTTAGGGTAGGAATGGATTCCGATCATGGATCTTTTGAACGCCGCACTGCTTTGTTCAAGTGCTGCTTTGTCACCATCCAATTCTTTGAACTGGGCCTCAATTTTATCGCCAACAGTTGACATCGTGGTTGCCATTCTGCTTTGAGCGTTAATGATGTCTTTTAGGTTATAGGTTCCTTTTGCACTGCGTCCGACTGTTAGGTTCACAAGTTCATCAAAAAGATCTGAGTTCTCTTGAACTGCTTTCGAGCTCAGGCTTCCGGCTAAATCCAGAAGTTTTGCAGCAGCTTGTTCAGTTGTAACAACTTGGAAGAGACCCAACTGAATTTTCCACTCGGAAACAGACGTTGTTAGTGTCTGCAGAGTTTGGATGCGATTTTGTAGGTTGGCTTGTTTGGTAAATGCCAAGTTTCCGCAACCCATTTCATAGACACCGATGGATGCCAGAAGGTCTCCGTCAACAACGCGAAGGTTGTTCCAAGAGGCTTGAGCCAATTGAAGTCTTTCGGCGTCGTCTGCTCTACCGGTTTCACGTGCTTTTGCTTCCAGGTCTATTAGTGTGGTGATTTCACCGCTGTTCACGCGTCTGATATATTCGTTTGTGGCTGCGCGGACGATGCGCATGTCTTGGGCCGCAGTATTCATGCCATTGCCCAGATTGTTAATGTGAATAACATTCTGCTCAAGTGTTTTTTGCTGTTCTTGCAGCTTTGATGTCATCTCTTCGATGGTCTTTCTGGATTTGGATGTATCCGCCATAAAAGATTCGATCAGTTCGCGTGCTTTTTTCTCATCACGATCTTTACCGCCGAAGAGACCGGAAACAGCGCCCATAAAAGCTTTTCCGACTCCACCTTTCAGGCGCTTTTTTATTTCTTCAATCGAGTTGCTGCGAATGGCTTCAACCAGACCTTTTAAAGCTACAGCAAAGTCAATACGCGATTGGGAGTCGATGCTGTTAAGGATGCTATCTGCCATATTAGCCAAACGTTCACGTTCTTCCTTACCCAGTGTTACGATTGTTTCAGGGTTTGTTAGATCAATGCCTGCAATGATCTGGTCCATTCTTTGTTGTTCTTCAGGTGTTGCAGTCTGGTATGTCAATCCGCCTGCGTTATCTGCCGTGGCAACTGCTGTTGTTTGTGTTGTGGCCGGCAGATTGCTAGCTGCAGGGGCAAAAAGATCAACGCTTAGGCCGACTTCTGCTGGTGCTTCGGTCAATGTTCCTTGTTGAGGTTGGCGGTCTTTGGTCATGTTCGTCTCCTTTGAAAACGGTTAAATTACTTTATAAATGCCGGAATGAGTTCCGGATTATTCTGTTGTAAATGAGCCAGTAATGTGGCTCCGTCAGGGCGAGGGCGGTTAAATAGACTTGTTAGCCCCTCTTTGTCTGTTGTCTGATTTATAGCTTCCAGAACAGCATCACGAGTTTGGGCAGATACGCCTTGAGTTGCTGTCGGAACAGTAGAGGCTTCTGTTTTTGCGGCTTGTGTAAATGCTAAATCCAGTAAAGACCAGCCTTTTGACGTGCTGCCGCCCCAGTCAACTTTCCCATCTTTCTGAGCAATGATTGATTTCAGCGCTCTGGATTTGCTGGTGAGGATAGCCAAGGCAAAAGAACTGAGGCCGTTATTGTTGGGGGCATTCAGGTCGAGATCAGGAAGCTCTTTAATGACAAGTAATAAATTGTTCGTATGGGATACTGCTTGGTTCTTGTTTAGCAGCATGTGGTGCATCACCGTATTACCGTCAGCATCACTTGCATTTTGGTTTAAAGCCAAAGGAGCGAGTGTTTTAAAGAAGTCCGCATCAAAATTTGCTGCTGCTGCCAGTCTTGTTAAAACGGTTGAGCCGTCTTCCAATTGTTCTGACGGGTCTGCACCAAGTTCTGACAGGGATGCAATCAGATTTCTACGATTGAGTTCCGGTTTTGTATTCTTTTTCTGCCAGCAGATTTCAAGGACATGTTGCCCTTTTCTGTTGAGTGTATTTAAATCGCCGCCGTGGTGTGCGTAATTGCGAGCAAGCTCTAAAATTTCTTCGTTTGGTGCATCTGAATAGAATATATCCAGATCAAATTCTTTCTCTTTGCCTGTTTGTTTTTCGTCAACAGGGGATGCTTCAATAAATGCAGGCGCATTGGGGTTTGCACCATGTTCTACGGCGTATTCTATTAATGTTTGGTCTTGGTTATTTTTTGCGATGGATACGCCTGTGTAATGCGTTCCTTTAATGGATACGTCAATCGGCAATTCTTCTGCCAACCAGACATTTATTGCAGGGACAAAAGAATGTTTGAAGGCGTGGTGAATCATATACCAGCCTTTTGCGTCTGTTTTTTCGAAATCTATTCCTGCAAGATAGAACATGCGGAAAGCTTGGCGGTCTTGTAACTGGATAGCGCTGACGAATGAGGTGTGGCCACTTTCGTCAGTATAGTTTGCAAGGGTTTCGCCGTCGCGTGCCAGCATCACGTTTAGGTGTGAGTAACGTCTGTTTTGAAGCGCGATTTCAACAGGTGTTTCATCGTTATGTTGAGCATAGAAGCTGACACCTGCTTCTGAGAGCATGAAAAGAGGGCCGATTTCTATACGTTCCAGCGCTGCTTTCATCAGCATAAAATGTTGGGTACTATCTGCTTCAAATATTTTCGGATTAAAGCCACGTTTGATAAAGGCATACAGTACTTCAGGTTTTTCTTGCCCTACGATTTGAAGAGCGAGAGAGAAATCTTCCTTGTTTTGTCCGTGGCGCGCTAGTAGCGCATTCAGACGTTCGTCAGTGGTTGCTTTTACTTTTTGGTATGAGGCTTCCCAATCTGTGGTCGGTTGTTCGATTGGCTCTGCTATGAATTGTTCAGATCTTAGGCGTTTCAGAAAAGTTTCTGAGTTTTTAATATCATCCAGATCAAAATAGTTTGAGGCTTGTAGGTTCTGTTCGTCATAAGGATAGAGCCTTCCTGACTTGCTCATGATAAGGCCTTCGCGGTATGCGAATTGTTTATAGTAATCAACACTGAGTTTCGCAGGCGTCTGGGTAGGGAGTACAGGAATATCCATTGCGGCTTTTGCTCGTTCAAATGTGGTCATTTGATCGTAGGCTTCAACAAAGCTAATGGCTTTCATGAGGACTCGAGATGTCACCATGTCTGTTTTTTTATTGGTTAGAAGATCATCTGTTTTACTAACGGATTTATTCCAAAGAACCCATTTTTGTGTTCCTTCATCTAGCGCGGCTTCCATCCATGTTTTGCCTGTTACGTTTCCGTCTAGATCGAATTCGGGATATTCCAGAGTGCGCATGAAGTTGCCCTGGGTAGGGACAAAGTCTTTGTCAATTTCATTTTGGACAAGCGCAGCTGGTAGTTCCGGAGCGGCGGAATTTTTATCAGTCGATTTTCCAAAACCAAAGATCTTAAGAATCATTTTTTTGTCCCTAATTGACAATAATAAAAGCTTTGATTGGGAAATTACAGATATGAGAGGGTAGGGTCAAGAAATATTTCGTAAAATGATTGTCATATATTCTTTGACTTATGCGGTGTTATAAATTAGACATAACCAAATTAACTTTTTTACGAGGATTTTGCTTATGCTTCTTAAAACGCAAAAGAAAGTCGCGGCCGCAGCGGCTGGTGTTCTTGCCGGTGGTTTGGTTCTGACAGGTCTATATAATTGGATTTCAAGTGAGGATGATGCTCCTAAAGCTCCGGAAAATAAGCCGGCAGTTGTTGCAAGGGCCCCTGAGCCTCATAAAGTTGAGCCTCCGGTTGCAGTAAAGCCTGCACCTGCTCCGCAAGCGCAAGCTGATGCTCCTGTGCCTGTTAAAAAGAAGGACGATGCGGAAGAGAAGAAAGCAAAACTCGGTGCTTTGCAAAGAGGTGACGTGGATCGTTTAAGAGCTGAAGGCTATACTGTTCATCGCAGGACTTTGCCGTTCGGTCGTGCTTGTAATTCCGATGGAACAACAGATGGTACAGGGTATCATGGCACATCTACCAGTATTTCCTATGATGTGACCTTAAATGGACGTGATGGTAAGATTTGTGTTGCTCATAGTGGAAAAGGTGGTGTGAAAGTCAGCACAAGTCCTTTTGCCCCTAAGTAAATTTATCCTTTAGAGACATCATTTAAGGCCTCATTGTGAGGCCTTTTTATTGACAGATTTCCATTATTATGTTAATTATGCGGGCTTATTGAGGTCGAAATTCCTTAATTTTCGCAGAGATGATAGAGAGAAATGAGTAAATCAAGACTATATTTTCCGGTGGAGAGCCTTGTCGGTCTTGGGCATTTCAATCGTGCAGGGAAATTGGCCAGAGAACTGATATCTGATGGTCATGAAGTTCATGTTGCAAGTGGGACCTTTGTTGATCGAGAACGATTCTTTCAAGGTGCATCGTGTTATGATCTACCCTCATATGTTCTCAATTCCAGAAGAAAGCATTACGTGATTTCGGCACAAGGAGAGCGAACTCTTGTCGAGAACTTTAATGAACAGGCGTGGCAAAGAGAGCGTATTTCTGCACATGAGAGAAATATGATTTTTGCGCAGGCGGATGTTCTTGTGTCTGAGCTTTGGCCATTTGATCGTAGAAATCTCGATACTGAAATGATGCATGTCGTAAATGGCGTTGATCGTCTCTTGGGTAAAAAATCCATGAAGATTGCCTTTGCAAGAGACATTCTTGATCTTCCTCAAGAAGAGGCAGGTGTTGAGCGCTTTGATCGGTATAATTTAAATCAAGAAGTGGCCGCAAATTTGATTACACGTCATTTTGATGCGGTTATTGTTCATGGGGATCAGAGTTTTGTCCCTATAGAAGAAACATACGGATGTGCTGATGAAATACGTTCCAAAGTTATCTATGCGGGTTATGTGGTTGAAGATTTGCCCAAAAGAGATCCGGGGAATGAATTCCTTGTTTCTTGTGGTTCCGGAGCAGATGGTGAAGAAATGGTTTTATCATTTCTGACAGCGTGGGAAAAATTATTGGATAGGCGAGATCAGGGGCAGGCCGATGTTGCCCATATGGTTAATCGTCCGTTGCGTATTGTGTGTGGTCCCAAATTTCATCCTGAAATTCTAAAGGATGTTTATGCTTGGAAGCAATATTTGTCTCCGCGGTTGCACGCGCCTTTGGAAATTGATTCTTACCGTCAGGACTTTACGCAGCTACTTGCGAAGGCTGCTTTTTCTGTTTCTTTAGCGGGGTATAATACTACCCTTGAGACTTTGGCGATCGGAACTCCAACATTGATGATTCCTAAATTTGCGTTGGTTGGTGGTGTTATCAGGTATTCAACAGAGCAATTATTTCGCTTGGAACGTTTGAACCAAAAAGGAATGGCTCGATTCTCTCATCCTGAAGAAGTTCTTCATGCGTCAAGTTTCTCTGCCCGCTTATTACAAGAGTTTACCTCTCAGACTGGGCGAGGGTACAAAAAACGTGCAGAGCTTAATATTAGCGGCGCAGAAAACACTGTTTCGATATTAAATGAGGCCTTGGCAGCAAGGCAGAATTCTCGTCAGTATTTTATGGCTTAATTTATTGAGGAATGGATGAGATATAAAAAAAGATCCGCTGTGAGGCGGATCTTTTTGTGTTTCGTATAGACCGGTTTTATGAGCCTGTGCTTCCGCCACCGAAAGAAGGGCTATCATAGGTTCTTCTTGGCTCATCATCGAAGTCAAAGTTAGATGAGGTATCATCTCTTGTAGGAGAGGATCCAAATGTTGCACTTCCGAAATCGCGCTCAATACCTGATGGTGACTCGGAGGCGGCGCTGACGTCGAAATCAAAGTTTGCAGTCGGATCAATATCAAGGTCATTTCTTTCAAAGTCGAAAGCAGTAGTTGTATCTATTCCAAGATCCGCAGCTTCTTTCTCGCTAACCCCTAGGATCTCTGCCTGACTTTGGGAAATCGGTGTGTATTGGGTCGGCGTAGACTGTACAGAGTCATGATGATGATCATGATGATCGTTTCCAAACAGGATTTCATGCCATAAGTACATTTCAAACAAGTTTGGTCCGCTGTCACGATAGACCACTGTTGTTGGGGCATCGTAATTGCGTGTGCGATCCCAAGACTCGTGTGTTGTATCGGCATATTCTCTGTATCGTGTGGCTTTACGTTCGTTGGATTGACGCATCGTGTCAATATCAATCTTGACTTTTCCATGAGACGGTTCACGGGAGAGTTTGTGATGCGCTTCAGTTGCGTTAGTCAGATCTTTTTGGAGATCTCCGAATTTGTTCTGAGCCCCGTCAATAATCTTGTCCATGGCCTGGAATTTTGCATGGAGCAAAAATATTTTTTGCGGGAAGTCTTCAGCGTAGTGTGCCGCTGCTAATTTGCAGAATTCAGGATGTGCCAGAAAGCTGCAGGCACGCTCTTGAACTTCTTCCAGAATTTCTTCATCTGATACAATCGGCGCTGCCAATGATGCCAGATTGTTTAATTGTGATTTGATCCCTGCGGAATTCTTTTGTCCCTCAATATATGCTAGTGTTGTGGAAACAATAGCGGCATCTAATTTTATTGCTTCTTTGCGCCAAGTGTCCATGTCTGCGAACACATCACGTCCGCCGTCACCATGGTCATATTCTACCAAGGCTTTTCTGACTTCGCGGTAATAATCAGGGCGTGTAACATAACGATACATCGCCGAGAAAATGTTTGTTGGCTCGAAATAGGCTCTGTTTTCTGGTGCGATTTGAGGCGCGCCAAGAGGTACGATTTTTTCTTCGAGTTTTACGAATGAAGCTGCGTCTGTTTTGTTCCAAACGGATTTAGCTGATCTTGCCTCACTCTCTTGTTGGCTCAGGGCATCCAGATTATGATCTGCATATTGTTGTTGTAAGATCTGTAACTGAGTTTGGTATTCTTCAGCGGTTACCGGCATTTGAAGCAGCTCAGATGCTTTTGTAAGGGCAGCTTCACGTTTTCTTGCTAGTTCTGATGCGATGAAGCTGAGGCTTCCACTCCCGATTTCAGGAACTTTGCCAGCCATTTCTTCGATGACGCTCAAGTCTTCAGAATCTAAAGAAGTGATTGTGCTTGAAATAAATTTTTCTGCTAAATGATCCAGCTCTCGAGCTAATTCTTCTCTTGCCTGACGAGCGTTCACGATCTCGTTATTGAGATTTGTTCCGGTTTGGCGAAGCGACGCGATATATCTGTCGAGTTCATTTTTGACTTCGCGTACTGTGGCTGTAGGTTGGGTCATTATCAGAAGTCCTTACTTAAAGGTGTTAAAGTCATGCGGATGCTATTATTATGAAAAGGTTTAGTCAAGAAATATTTTCATAATTTCCGCATCTGGGGCTTGGGGTTAAAAAATATCGATATCAGGGAAATCAATGCCTGAGAGGTCTATGTCTGGCAGGCTTATATCCGGCATCTTAAGATCGGACAGAAAGTCAAAGATTGATCCGCCGTCTACATCTACAGTGGAGCCGCTTGCTTCAGCGCCAAAAGCTTCAGCAGCGCTTGCTGTGTTTTCCAAAGCGGATGCGGCGTCACTTGCAAGGTTTGAGGGGATAGCAGGTGTAAAGTCAAAGTCAGTCTCTGGGATTGCGATTTCATTTGAGGCTGCGATAACGCTTTCTGTGGCGGCGCTTGCTGTGTCGCTTGAGATTGATGTGCCTAAGAAAATTCTATGTCTCAAGTAAGCCTCGACAACGTCAGCAGTGAGTTCGACTGCCGGGGAAGCAATATCGTCGAAATCCATGTTCTTTGTCCATGAGTCATGGGTTGTTGTTGTTTGTGATTTATAGTGATCCAATTTTTTGGTGTGATATTCACTCAATTTTTGTGGATCGATTTTTACAACTGCGGTTTTTGGTGCGCGGGAGAGTTTGGAATGCTCTGATGCGACTTGAGTTAACTCTGCTTTGAGGCTTGCGTGTTGAGCCTGAGCAGTGTGAATGATTTTTGCCATAGCTGCGAGTTTGAGGTTGAGTAAGAACACTTTAGACGGGAAGTCTTCTGCATAGTGTTCAGACATTTCTTTGCAAAAAGAAGGATGGACGAAAAATCCTTTGGCTCGCTCTTTTACTATGTCTAGAATTTCTTCATCGGTCAGAATATTTGCTTTTTGTTCTTTCAGTTTAAGAAGGCGTGGCTCTATGTCCATGAGTTTTGAGTGTGCTTCTTGGCATTGTCTGCTAGCTTCTTTTTCTGATTCAGTTGTTTCTTTATCTGTCTGCCTGAATTTATGCATATCTGCAAAGACATCCTTACCATTCTGTCCGTGACCATATTTTTCCATGGCATCCCGAATGGCTCTGTATGTCGAACTTCCTGTTGTGTATCTGTACGCCGCATCAATTAAGTCTTCCGGCTCATAGTAAGCTCTATTATCAGGGGATATGGCAGGTTCTCCGTTTTCCAGAGCCAGTTTCTCAAGATAAACAAGCTCATATTCTGGTGTTTTTTGCCATCTGATTACATCCCAGGTTCTTTGTATCGGTAGGTATCTGATGCTGTTGTAATCTATATCGACCAACTCGCTTTGAAGTTTTTCCAGATGTGTTTGAAAGTCCTCTACTGTTAAAGGTTCTCCAACAACTTTTTCGGCTTGGGATAATGCTGCTTGCCGTTTGCGGTCCAAATTTTGAGCAATAAAACTGAGACTTGCACTCCCGATTTCAGGAATACGGGCTGCTATTGTTTCTATCTGCGCTAAATCTGTGGATTCTAAAGAGGTGAGGGTGGAGGCAACAAAGGCGTGGATGAGTTGGTCGCGTTCGCGGGAAATTTCTTCGGTGGCTGTTACAGCATTGGCTATTTCATCCTGAAGTGCGATGCCTTGATCGTGTAGGGAAGTCGCGTAATCTTTTAACTGAGCTGCAATATTTCTAGCGAGAGCCTGAGTTTGAGCCATTTTTTATCTCCGTAAACTTTAATTTGGCGGAGGCTATGCTTATGAAAATAAAAAGTCAACTCTTTTCATAATTTTTATTGCGAAAGGCTCATGTCTTATGTTAATGAGCTTCCCATGTTTTTAATGTTTCAAGATATGGCGAAACGTCGCCACTTAAAACTGATGTCAGGTGTTAGTGAAAACGCCCTGAGAACAGGTATGAAAAGGACAGGTATAGCCCTTGCCGGGCTGTGCGCCGCGCACACGGCATCCATGATGGGTATTGAAGGCATGTCATTGTCTGATTCCCTTTGGCTCACTTTTACGACAGCCACAACAGTGGGGTATGGAGACCTCTCTGCTAAAACAGATTTAGGGCGACTCGCGACGGGTCTGTTTATGTATGGGGGAGGGATTGCGGCTTTGGCGCAAATGGCCTCGCTCTATTTCGAACACAGACAATCAAAATTTCAAAAACTCCTCGATGGAAAATGGAGATGGAACATGGACAATCATATTGTAATTCTTAATTCACCCAAGCATAGCCCGCTGCGTTATTTCAGAAACTTTGTAAGCGAATTGCGTAAGAGCTCTTCTGATGAAGCTCAGAAACCGATCTTAATTGTGTCACCTAATCTTGAATCCGGAATTTGCGAAGAGCTGAGCAATAAGCAGGTTGCTCATGTGAATTATACTCCGACTGAAAGAGAAGCGCGTGAAAATAGCTCTCTTGATCAAGCTTCGACAATTATTGTTTTGAGCCCAGATGAACATGACAGTGACTCCGATGGGATTGTCTTTGATTTGGTAGCCAGAGCCAGAGAAATTAATCCATCGGCACGTATAATCGCTGAGGCTATTGATCCTGAAAATAAATCAAGACTCATGAAGGTTGGTGCAGATCATGTTATTCGCCCGATCCGGAGTTATCCTGAAATGCTATTGCGGACTATTACGGCTCCGGGAGCTGAAGAAGTCATTGAAAATCTGTTTGATGTCGATGGCGAAGAATGTGTTCGTTATGACGTTGATTTGCGAGGAGAGTGGGGTCAAATTCAGGCGAATATGATCGTGGGCGATATTGGTACACCGTTGGCATATCTTTCTGATGACGGAAAAGTGGTGACGAACCAGCGTCCGGGAGAGACTGTTTCTTTGCGCGCGGTCTTTGTTGTTGCTCGTGAAGGGAATATTAAGAAAAGCAGTGAGGTTGCCCAGCAAATGGGTGCGTTGGGATTTGCCACAAATCAAGCTTTGCCTGCTGCGGGAATGCACGCGTAATTTCCAAAATAAATTGCGAACTTTCTGTTTTTATGTTAAAAAATTTGTCAATTCATAAGAAAGGTTAAGAAATGACGGAAAATACCAAGAAATCAACTGCTCTTCATGCTGTTGCTCTATCTGCATTTGTGGCGCTTGCCGGTTGTGGAAAGAAAGAAGAGCCTGTGGCTTCTGTTGCGCCGATCGCTCAGTCAGGCGTGCAGACTTTTGCTTACAAATCTGTTCAAGAATGTGTTGATGGTAAGGTATTTACCCCTGAGTATTGTGAAACGGGTTTTAGAGAAGCAAAAGAAGCTCACGTTAAGTTGGCTCCTCGCTATGCAACCAAGGCTGATTGTGAAGCTGATTTTGGTGAAGGAAAATGTGATGTTGCTCCTCAAGCGGTTGCGGCAGCTCCTGCAACTTCCGGTCAGACCACAATAGTTCATGAGCACCACAATGATTCATCTTTCATGCCGTTTTTCTTGGGCTATATGATGGGCGGCGGTTCCGGTGGAACAACTCATCATTATCATTCTACACCTGTATATCCGGCTTCGAACGGTAACTACCGTACATTAAATGGCGCAAACGTTTCTAGAAACGCTTTTACATCTGCAGGTTCCAGAGCATCTGATTACAGTTTTGCAAGACCTTCTGAAGCTAAGACATATAAGCCAGGTAACAACGCTGCTGCCGAATATCGTGCCAGCACTGTTCGTCCGCAGGCGGATTTTAAATCCAGTGCGCCACCTGCTGAAGTGAACCGTCCGATTGTTGGGCAAAAACCTTCTGCACCGCCTGCCAATGCTTATAAAGCACCGAGCCCGTCTCCAAGCCGAAACTTTTCTTCTCCGAGCCGAAGCTTTTCTTCTCCAAGCCGTTCTTTTGGTGGTGGTGGATTTAGCCGATGAGACGTATTGCCGTTCAGGATCGTAGAGTTGACCTTGATGCTGCCCTTCAAAAGGTCGGTGTAAGTATTGTCGATTGCGAGTTGGATTGGCGCGACGGTGTTGCGTATGAATTCTCCAGATCAGAAGTTGATCGTCTGTATCAGGCTGCGAAAGACATTCATCAAATGTCCTTGCTGGCTGTTGATGCTGTTGTAGCGGATGATTTGTTTTTCCGCTTCGGTATGTCCGGAGATTGGGCGCTTTATGCGGCCAATAGCTGGAAGCGTCAAGATAAGGCTTTGATCGGCCGTATGGATTTTATTATCGACGATTCCGGCGTTCCTAAACTTCTTGAATATAACGGGCAAACTATGGGGTTAACTCTTGAAGCTGCTGTTGTTCAGGATTTGTGGGCGGAAACTCACGGACGATTGTCTGTTGCCAATACCATTGAGCAAGAACTGATTGAGGCGTGGAGAGCAGCTAATCTGCAAGAAAAATTGCCTGATAAGCTTTATTTCGGAAGTTTTGCGGGAGAATCAACATATGATTTTGCTCAAGCAGAATATTTGCGCTATGTCGCAGAACGTGCCGGGTTCAAAGGTAGATCTGTTGATATGCAGTATGTCGGTCATAACGGAGAGCAGTTTGTTGATGAAGAGGACACTCCAATTCAAGCGCTGTATATGCATTGCCCGTGGGATTATGTAGCGACAACGGGTCTTGCAGAGGAAGCATTTAAGGACAAGATACCATTTTTTGAACCGGGATGGAGATCATTGCTTGATAACAAAGCTTTGTTGCCATTGCTTTGGGAGCGTAACGAAAATCATCCTAACCTGTTGCCTGCTTTCCACTCTGCGGCTCAACTTGGCCGTGAAGACGGATATGTCCGCAAGCCACTTTGGGGATTTGGCGGAGATGCTATTGAGATTGTTGATAAAGTTGACGGACTTTCTCGTGATGGCGAAATGGGTGATGAAGGACATATTTTTCAGGAATATTGCAAGAGCCCAAGCTATGACGGAAATTTTCCCGTTGTGAGTGTTTGGGTTATCAATGACAAGCCATGTGCTATCGGTGTGCGTGAAGACAGAACACGTATTACAGGAACAACATCTAATTTTGTTCCACATTTTATAAGATAAAAAAACTAGTACCAGAAAGGAAATAAATAATGAGTAGAAAACGTTCTTCCGCAGTTGTTAAAACAACAATGCTTGGGACAGCAGGGCTTTCAGCTATGTTCGTTCTGACTGGATGTGAACCAGAACAGCAAGTGGATACATTTGCGTATAAGAGTGTTGCGGAATGTTCTGAGGCTGGGGTTTTTACACCTCAATATTGCCAGACTTCTTTTGAGCAGGCAGTTGCGGATCACAAGAATTTGGCTCCTAAATATGAGAGTGTTCAGGATTGCGAATTTGATTTTGGTGCCGGTAATTGTGGTGCAGAAGGCACTGATCCTGCTTTGGCCAGCGCCAATGCTTCCAATGTAGTTGAGGAGCATCATCATAGCCATTCCAGCTTTGTGCCATTTTTCTATGGTTACATGATGGGTGGCGGCGGATCGTCAGGTTCTACTACTACACATTATTATTCATCACCAGTTTATCGTGGTGCTCAGGGCTCACCTATTGCACTTTCCGGTACACCGGTTCCGTCTTCTGCTTTCTCTCGTTCCGGTGTGAACATGGGATTGAGTGGTTTCTCTAAGCCTTCCGCTCCTACTACTATGGCGAGAGGTCAAAGCTTTAGTTCTCGTGGAGGATTTGGTGGCACAGGTCGTGCAGGAGCATCTTTCGGAGGATAATTTATCATGGAACGCATCTCCAATATAACACCACGTAAAGATTTTAGAGCGCAGCTTTCTGACAGAGGATTTATTCTGAATGAGAATGATCACTACTGGCAGGAGACAAAGGCTTATGCTCTTACTGATGAAGAAGTGGATACATTAGATGATGCGGCAACAGAAGTGCATCAACTTTGTGTTGATGCAATCGAGACGATTATTGATAGAAATCTGTTCCATAAGTTTGGTATGAGTGATGCTTGGGCTGAATATGTAACAAAATCTTGGCGCCGTAGAGATCCTGATATTTATGCGCGCTTTGATTTTGCTTATGATGGCACGGGTCAGCCTAAAATGTTGGAATATAATGCTGATACTCCGACAGGGTTGGTTGAAGCCTCTGTTTTACAGTGGGATTGGTTACAGCATCATAATTATAGAGACCAATTTAACTCTATTCATGAGCAATTAGTTGAAGCATGGAGACGTGCAGCTCAGCGTATTCCTTCCGATAGAGTTGTTTATTTTACTTCAGATCATGACTCGGGAGAAGACTGGGTTACTACGGAATATATGAGAGATACTTGTTCTCAAGCAGGTGTTAAGACAGGAGAGATCAATCTTGTTGATATCGGTTGGCAAGATGGTACGGGGTTTGTTGATCTTAGCGGCAAAAGAATTGAAGCTCTGTTTAAATTATATCCGTGGGAGAACTTAGCTCGCGACGAGTACAGTCCGCTGGTTTTACGCGACAGGGAACAATTTTTTGAACCTGCCTGGAAAATGCTTTGGTCGAATAAAGCATTGTTGCCTGTGCTATGGGAGCTACATAAAGGGCATCCTAATCTTTTAGAATCTCATTTTAATGAGGCTGCCTTTTCAGAGGGGAGTTTTGTTAAAAAGGCACTCTTCGGTCGCGAGGGATCTTCAGTTACGATTATCGACCCGAATGATGCGGAGGTCTGTGAAGGGCCGTATGGTAAGGAAGGTTACGTATATCAAGAATATACGCGACTGCCGTGCTTTGACGAAAGATATCCTATCTGTGGAGTTTGGGTCATTAATGATACTGCTTGCGGACTTGGGGTTCGTGAAGACAGAACGCGTATTACTCGCGATACATCAGACTTTGTTCCGCATTTTATTCGTTAATCTGAAAATTTTTCTAGTTGGCCCGACCGGAGTCGACCTCACCGCTATGCGGTGCGATTTTAGACAGGGTTCGATCCGGTCTTTGTGATTTTTGGGGAGTTCTTTTTAATGGTGGCCCCGACCGGAGTCGAACCGGTACACCCGTTTCCAGATAGCAGATTTTAAGTGTTTTTAGTATAATTATAATTCATTGAAATAAAACACTAAAATTGCAT
>QKCR01000126.1 GCA_003245575.1 Alphaproteobacteria bacterium
CCATTCCGCACGAACTATAAGGAGCACGAAATGAAGCTGACATATTATGGACATTCCTGCTTCGGCATCGAGATCAATGGACTCAATTTGCTTGTTGATCCCTTTATTTCCGGCAACCCTCTTGCTTCACATATTGATGTATCAACTATTCCAGCTGATTTCATTCTTATATCCCATGGGCATCAAGATCATGTTCTGGATGTTGAAAGCATAGCAAAGCGGACCGGCGCTAAGTTGGTTTCCAACTTCGAAGTTATTAACTGGTTTGCAGCTAAAGGGCTTGAGAACGGACATTCCATGAATCATGGCGGAGGCTTTGATTTTGATTTTGGACGTGTCCATTATGTGAGTGCCATCCACTCCTCCTCCATGCCTGACGGATCTTATGGCGGCAATCCAGGAGGGTTTGTCATTACCCCAAAAGGATCGCGTACTTCTATTTATTATTCCGGTGATACCGCGTTGACATATGACATGAAGTTAATCGGTGAACAGTTTGATATATCTCTTGCTTTGCTTCCAATTGGCGATAACTACACCATGGGCATTACAGATGCCGTGAGATGTTCAGAATTTGTAGGAACCAGCAAAATTGTCGGCCTACATTATAATACGTTCCCGCCTATCCAAACCGATCTGGAGCTTGCGAGCAGGGTTTTTGATCAATCAGGTAAAGACCTTATTCTTCTGGAAATTGGGCAAACACTTGATTTGTCGTAGAAGTTTTCTTGACGTCCCCACAATTCCACCTTATGACAAGAGTAATTAAGTCAATAAGGTGTAATTAGGACATGAGCAGGTTTCCGATAAACTTCAAAAAATTCGCACAAGACCCATCTTTCGGACTCGAGAAGATGGCAGAAGAGGATGAAGATGCGAAAAATATACTGTCGCAGCTGTTTCTTCTAGCTGACGGACAAAGCCTTATCGAAAAGCTTGATGATATGAATATTCGTGGTGAACAAATCTCTGTTGCCAGCGATTTTGCCAAGAGAGTTGTGTCAGGATTGGCGCAATTAATTCGTGCACGCGACAGCCAACTCATCCAATATGTTAATTTGCACGCAAATTCATCGAATGGCGAAATTGCCTGCTCTGGCGGCGCAAGTCTGTCACGCAAACAAAGACTAAGGAAGCTTCAGAAACATGTCTCCCAGCATCAGGGAAAAACTGACGGACATACAGGTCGTATCTTCATTGACAAGATCTCGTTTCTGAGACCCGATCCTCTCTCATCAATGCATGTATTCCGCTTGCTCGGACGGCGTAGTGATCTTCCAGGCGACCTCACTCAAAGCTTTAACTTTATGTCCTATTCCCCTGTTCCATTTCACCCCGGGAAAGAAGTCTTGGTGCACCACCCGAATGAAAAAATCGAAAGCCCCTTTTCACTTAAAATTCAGGATGTCACTGTCTATCCTTTTAATGACTCTCTTATTAAGCAACACAGACTTCAAGTCCCCTCTCGCTTCAGGAACTGAGTTTATGAGACTTACTTTAGCTATGGATTTTTAAGCCCTTTCACCCCATATTATTGCAATGGATACATCAAACTATAATATCACTGTCTCTCCTACGGCCTATAACAGGATTGAGGATATGCGCGAGAGCAAGGAAAACTCCTCTCTGTACCTGCGTATCGCGGTTTCGGGCGGCGGATGCTCGGGCTTCCGGTATGATTTATCTTGGGAAGACTCCCCTGCCGATAGTGATATAATCCTTGATGATGTCGTCGTTATGGACGATATGTCTGCGTCTATGCTTTCGGGCTCCACTGTCGATTATCAAACCGGCCTCATGGGTGAGAATTTTAAAATCGTTAATCCGAACGCCACGTCCGGATGCGGCTGCGGCGAATCCTTTTCAATGTAGGACGCTCCCTTATTATGCCCCTTTCTATCGTTTCCTGGAATGTGAACTCTATTAAAGCGCGTGCGGAGCATGTTGCCCGTTTTCTCGAGTCAAACGCCCCTGACCTTTTACTTATCCAGGAATTAAAAGGCGAAACTCTTCCTGAAATTTCAGATCAGTATGCAGCTCATTTTGTCGGTCAAAAAGCCTATAACGGCGTGGCTATATTTTACAAAAAGCAAGATCCCGCCCCAGAGATCATTCTTGACCGCTTACCGGGAGATAACGAAGACAGCCAAGCGCGTTATCTGGAAGTTTCATGGCGCGGCATCCGAGTAATTGACATTTATTTGCCGAACGGAAATCCCGTTAGCAGTGATAGCGAGAAATTTCCCTATAAAATCAACTGGATGAGACGCCTTGTCCATCACATTTCCGAGCTTAGGTCAGCACAAATTCCTTTTCTGATTGGGGGCGACTTCAACGTCATCCCTGACGACATTGATTGTTACGACCCAAAGGCGTGGGAAGGTGATGCGTTATTTCATCCCGAGACTCATAAATTATGGCGCAGTCTTTTAAATTGCGGCCTTGTTGATGCCTTTCGCGTTTTGCATCCGCATGAGGGCGAATCTTATAGTTTCTGGGATTATCAGGCTGGGGCTTGGCAACGCAATAATGGAATCAGAATTGACCATTTTCTGCTCTCCCCCTTGATCGCTGACCGCCTTCTTTCCTGTAAAATTGATAAAGAGCCACGTAGCTGGGACAAAGCCTCCGACCACACCCCCATTCTTCTTGAAATATCAGAAAGTTAGTTTTTCCTCTGCGCTTTTTCTGGGGTGATTTTAATAATTTTACGTGTTAAACTTTGCTTCGAATTTTGCTCAAGGGGATTTTCCATGCCATCTAAAGTTTCCATTTCACGGTCTCTGCTCACACTCGGCCTTACTGCAACGCTTCTATCAGGGTGCGGCACACAGTCTGTCATGCGTGAAGATGCTGTTAAACGTACCGCGATGCCTGTCTTTATGCTCGAGCGGACTATTCCGGGAACGGATTTCATGTTTACCGCTCGTGAGCGTGTTTATAAGAAATACCAACCCGCTACGATCTATATCGAAGGCGATGGTCTTGCATATCAAGACACTGTTTCTGTAAGTGATGATCCTACACCTCTTGATCCAATTGCCCTACGTTTGGCTGCTCAAGATTCAGGTGCGAACGTGATCTGGCTGGCTCGCCCTTGCCAGTATAATTCTTCATATAAAAAAGCCGATACCTGCCCGAGCGCGTTTTGGACAAACAAACGCTTTTCTCCTGAAGTCATTGAAAACTACCAAGTGGCTTTAGACAATATCAAGGCTGAATACGGTATCCCATCGTTTGATCTCGTGGGATATGACGGTGGTGCTGCGATCGCGACGATCCTGGCGGCACAACGCCATGACGTAACGTCCCTAAGAACTGTTGCGGGTAACCTTGATCCGAAAACTACCGCCGAACTACATAACCTTGTTTATTCCGAAGAGTCACTTTCCCCAGTTGATTTCGCTCCTGGTGTCGCAAACCTGCCGCAGCGTCACTTCCTTGGAAAATTGGACCGTACAACGCCGCCTGCTGTATACAATAGCTTTGCGCAAAGTGTTGCTGACGGACATTGCTTGAATGTCACGATGGTTGATAATGCGGACCACGCCCTTGGATGGGTAGAACAGTGGCATGTCCTGAAAGATATGCCTGTTGATTGTTCCGCACCTCCAGAGCCTGTCATGTTTGACCCTACACCACTGGATGGCGACAAATATAAAATCAAGAAAAAATAATTTAGCCAAATTTAGGCGATTTCCAGAGACCAGCTTGCTTCAGGCTGGTCTTTTGATTCTCCTCTAACGATATGTGATGGGAGACCTGCCGTGTGTCTTACCAACCTGCTTCGATGATCGGACACTGGTCTATAAGCCTGTTTGTATGCCTCTCTGACACTCTTCTCTACCGCATTTAATTCAGGATTAAATGCGGGAAGCTCTTGATAACATCCATCAACTTCTTTTTGGGAAATCACGAATAATTTTCCTTCCAGACTGCTGGCAAAGAAATCTTTTAGTGATTTTCTAACGACTCTATTTCGGAAGGTATGAGGGTTAACTGTTATGGGCATTCTTGCCCCTCTATGCTCAATTGTATCCCCTACGCGTTTCATACCGAACGCAAATCTTTTGATATTGGCGCATAGATCATCCTTCAAAAGTGCCGTCATATATTTGACATGTTGGTGTCTTTCTAATGTATCTTCTAGAGCTAAATGAAGAAGCAGTTCACTGGCTTTAACTTTCATTTCACCAAACTGCATTCCCATCATTCTAAAAGGGGCAACTTTTATTGTGTTGTTGAAATTCGGGTTTGCCAGCAGTCGGGAAATCTCAACACATGTGCCGCGAGCCGCAGCTTGTTCGAATTTAGGAGAAAGAGTGCCTCCTGCTTGCGCAACTGATCTTTGGACAGGAAGTATCCGAGGGTTGTTATCTTCGTCACTATCAATGACATGAACAAACCGCACATATGATAAAGGATAAGACATTCCATTTTTTCCTGTACCAACCAGTACATAATGGTCAGAAACAGCATCAAACTCATCTGTCTCTATCCCCGTATAGCTTTCCTTTTCCCATTTTTTGATCTCGCAGAAGACCTGATGACGTTTCTGCATGGCCTCATTCAGCATGCCTGGGCTACGAAGCTCCATGTAGCTTGGACGTTCATACCTGACCAGACGAATATGCTCGATAAAATCCCCTGCTTCCACGACACCATTACGGCTCGCCAGAGTAAGTCTTGGCTTTATATCAGCTTTTTCTTGTGGCTCATGAGCCTGGTTAAGCTGCTGCTTGTCAGTTAAGTCTAAGACCACTTTTCACACCCTCAGTTTCTTGACTATGGCAAAAATATGGCAGCCATCGCATGAAAATGTCAAATAAAAAACGCTGTTATGAAATTATAATATGAATAACTGGAATTTTTAGAATTATATTATAAAAAATGCATTCCGCCTTATATATTCGAAAATATTTTCCATATATTCAAATATTCTATATTATGGATAATATTGATTATTTCC
>QKCR01000052.1 GCA_003245575.1 Alphaproteobacteria bacterium
CGATCATGCGCAATATGCGATCTTCTGGTTTACGATGGCCGGTATTTTGTGCATCTTTTGGGGATTGCGGTTCATGCGACCTTATTTACATTCAGCGTAAAGCTTTGTGATGCCTTCATTATTCTCCGTCTTGCGCAGATAAATCTCCCCACTTAGGCGCGTTTTACAGGTAAAAAGAGGAATAATGGTGCGGATGACGAGTTCCACACGATACCCGTCGTAAAACGGTCCTTTCGAGCAAATAGTGGCAATTTCATCCGGTTCCAGGCGAAAAGACCCTTCGTGGCGCTGAACGTTTCCTGTTGTCGATTTAAAGGGGGCTGTGCGCACAACGCCCATAATCGTTTGATCTGTCATGTTACGCAGATTTGCACATTCGTCAAAAGGTGTTACTTCCGCGGCCTCTGCAAGGTTCGGGAAAGACATCAAGAGCAACATAAAGATAATAGATAACATCCTCATGACATAGATATAGCACGAATTCGTTAATTTTTAAGGGGGAGGCCCTTGGTGGTGGAATATTCGAAATGTTGCACTTTTTCAGGGTTGATGCGATGCAGAATATGGTGGGCGGCTTGGGCGGCTTCGGCAAATCCCGTCAAAATAAGCTTCAGTTTGTGCGGGTATGTTGCGATATCGCCTATGGCGTATATCCCTTGGGTGCTTGTGGCACTTGTGGATTGATCTGTTTTAATCTGATGATGATCAAGATTTAGCCCCCATGTCGCAACGGGGCCTAAGTCTGTTGCGAGGCCGAAGAACGGCAGCAGAATATCTGCATCTAAATCCAGCGTCTTTCCGTCCAAATCGGCAATGGTAATTTTATGCAGCAAATTATTATTACCGTGAAGGCTGTGAAGTTGTGCGGGGGTGATAATCTCGATTTTGCCAAGGGCTTTGTTTTCTGCCAATTTATCAAGAGAGCTTTGGGCTGCGCGGAACTTGTCGCGGCGGTGGATCAGGGTAATATGCGCAGCAATTTCTGCCAGCGAGTTGGCCCAATCCACAGCCGAGTCACCGCCGCCTGCGATGACAATCCTCTTCCCGCTGAATTGTGAGCGGTTTCTGACTGCGTAGAAAACAGATGTGCCTTCAAATTCCGTGATGTTCTCAATTGGCGGGCGGTTGGGTCCGAACGACCCTGCACCGCCTGCGATGATAATCGCCTTCGCGGTTAGAATGAGGTTTTTATCGGTTTTGAGCGTGAAATCACCTTCAATCCCGCTGATTTCTGAGACTTGCTGGCCTAAATGAAGCGTTGGTGCAAACGGGGCTGCTTGGGCTTCCAGTTGTTCTATCAAGTCTGCTGCTGTTATAGATGGTTCTGCCGGGATGTCATAAATCGGTTTTTCGGGGTAAAGTGCCGTGCATTGTCCACCGATTTGGTCAAGGCTATCAATAATATGGCATTTCAAACCCAACATGCCGCATTGGAACACGGCGAACAAACCCGTAGGCCCTGCGCCGATGATGGCGACGTCTGTATCCATTTGTTTTGTCATGTGTTCCGTCATGGGCTATACATACGTCATAGGAAGAGAAGTTCAAATGATTTTTTCGTCAACCGAGGCTGATACGATCAAGATTGCATATGATTTTGCCCAAGGCTTGGGTAAGCGGGCTATTGTATTGCTTGAGGGTGATCTGGGGGCAGGAAAATCGGTTTTCTCGCGCGCTGTTATCCGCGCGTTAACGGGTGATGAGGAGTTGGATGTTCCCAGTCCGACTTTTACTTTGGTTCAAAGCTATGAATCCCAGCGAGCTGATATATATCATTTTGATCTTTATCGGCTTGAAGATCCGGAAGAAATTTTTGAAATCGGTTGGGAAGATGCCGTGTCCTCAGGAATAGTGCTGGTTGAATGGCCGGAACGTTTGGGGTCTTATCGTCCTAAAAAAGCTATTACCGTACAAATTTCGCTTCAAAATAGCGGGGTGCGCGGGATAGAAATAAACATGCCGAGGGAATAATATGAGCGCAGTGATCAATTCAGCCTTTATTCTTGCTGCTGGCAAAGGCACACGTATGGCACCTTTGACAGATACGTGTCCGAAGCCCTTGGTGCGCCTCAACGGGCGACCAATTCTAGATTATGTCGTTGATCACTTAAAAGAGCATCATGTGCAGCATTTGGTCCTGAACGCTCATCATTTTCCTGAACAGATTGTTTCTTATGCTGCGGGATTGAAGGGGTTTTTATCTCAGGATGTTTTGACCGAAGACGTTTTGCTTGAGACAGGAGGCGGCTTAAAAAATGCTGCGCGATTTTTGCCTGTAGATGCGCCGTTTTTCATGATTAACGGGGATGCGTTCTGGCTTGACCATCCGCACAGGGCCGGGGCATTGGCGCAGTTGGAACGTGTTTTTGATGCACACCGTATGGATATTTTGCTGCTGGTTATACCAGTATCACATATGACCCTGACCCAAGGTGTCGGTGATTATCGCATTTCTGCGGACGGGCGACTGATGAGAGACCCTGATAAGCGAGGAGACCTGATGTTTACGGGAATTCGTATTGTGCATCCGCGGATTTTGGGCCACATGAAGGATGGGGTATATTCGTTTTTACAGCAAATGGATGCCGCGGAAAATGCAGGGCGGTTGTACGGGGTCGTTTATGACGGAGATTGGCATCATATTTCGACACCTGAGGATGTTGAGCGGGTTGAAAAATCGCTGGTTTAAATTCTTAAGCGGACTATATTAGTCCGGATTTAAAAACAAATTGTGGAGATTTGAAATGACGATTGCTGTTGGTGATGCTTTTCCTGCTGTAACCTTGAAACGCTTGGGCGCTGCGGGAATGGAAGATTTTGATATTGCGGCTTTTCTGGCTGATAAGAAGGCTGTAATTTTTGCAGTTCCAGGTGCATTTACACCGACTTGTGCACAAAAACATTTGCCGGGTTACATCTCTCAAGCGGATGCAATCAAGGCTAAGGGTGTGGATGCGATTTTGTGTCTATCTGTGAATGATCCGTTTGTGATGAAGCACTGGGGTGAAGTTGCCGGGGCTGAGGGGAAGGTCATGATGGTTCCTGACGGGAATGGTGAATTAGTCAAAAAACTCGGGCTGACATTAGATGGAGCAGGTTTTGGCTTGGGGCTTCGTGCGCAGCGCTTCATGATGGTGGTCGATCACGGCAAGGTGGTTGAGCTTCAAGTTGAGCCTGTCGCCGGAGAACTTGAATTGTCCGGTGCAGATGTTTGCTTGGCGAAACTCTCTTAAGAACTAAGAGAGGCTAAGAGCATTCCTTATAACAAAAGCAGCTGGTGATGTGGTCGTTGACCATGCCAATGGCTTGCATATAGGCATAGATAATGGTGGGGCCGACGAATGTCATGCCCCGCTTTTTTAAATCCTTTGATATGACTTCAGATATGTCTGTCTGTGCGGGAACCTCTTTCAGAGATTTCCATTTATTTATTTTTGGCTTGCCGTCGACAAATGCCCATAGATAGGCATCAAACGATCCAAATTCTTTTTGAATCTCTATAAAGGAAATAGCATTTTTGCGTACAGCATAGACTTTAAGACGGTTTCTGATGATGCGTTCATCTTGCAGCATTTTGTCTAAGTCTGCGTCCGTCAGTTTTGCGCATTTCTTTACGTCAAAATTCTTGAAAACCTTGCAGTATCCGTCGCGTTTTTTGAGAATGGTTTCCCAATTGAGGCCTGCTTGTGCGCCTTCTAAAATCAGCATTTCAAACAATTTCCTGTCGTCATGAACGGGGCGCCCCCATTCATGGTCGTGGTAGTCTTCGTAATGAGGTTTGTTTACGCCTACCCATCCGCAGCGAATTTTATTTGTCATGAAATTCTCCTAGATTGCGCAAGTTGGTTCAAGCAAGGTCAATTTTTTTGTTGTGCAGTCTATTTGTGCCGTAATGCCATAGGGTAGAACACACATCGGGTCAGTATGTCCGAAATCCATTTGGGCCAATATCGGGAGGTTCGTCAGGCCGAATTCTTCAGATAATGTGCTCTGGATGGCTGTATCATATTGGTCGAGTTGTTGAACATTTCCGCCGGGGCGACCAATCAAAATACCTGAAAGATTTTCCAAGACGCCTTGTACGCCCAGATTACGCAGAATGCGTTTTACATCGTCGGGGGATGGCGCTTCTTCTGAGGTTTCGAGGAACAGGATAGCTTCTTTAAACTCTTCTGTCTTTGGCCATAGGGATGTGCCAATAATCATCGGAAAAACGTCAATGCACCCGCCAATCAGTTTTCCCTGATGGATGCCTTCCCCTTGCAGCAAAACCGGTCCGGATGATTGGTGCATGGGGCGTTTTTTGCTTTGGTTCGCAGGATCTGACCAATCCAATTGTGCGACAGTCCATTCTGTTGCTGTTTCAATTTCCAATGTTTGAGATGGCGTAAAGATTGTGCGGCGGACGGCTTCTTCCATATACGGGAATAGGCCACCATTTTCTGCGAAGCCTGCCATAATGGATGGCCCGTAAAAGCTGGTTAGGCCTGCCTTAAAACATGCAAAATGGAGTGTTGTGGTGTCCGAATAGCCCATGAAGACCTTCGGGTTTGCAGTTATCACGTTTAAATCCATGAAGGGAAGCAGACGAATAGCGTCATCCCCGCCGATGCTTGCGATAATTCCGTCAATTGAAGTGTCCGCGAATGCTTGCATCAAGTCTTCTGCACGGGCTTTTGGATTCAGATGAAGCCAGTCAGCTGGTTTTCTGGTGTTTGGCATCTCAACAATTTCAACACCAAATGCGTTTTTTAATTGTGTAAGTCCAGCTTCGTATTTGTGGGGAAAAGTGGCAGGACCACCCCAAGATGGTGAAATAATCGCTATTTTACTGCCTTCTTTTAAGGCGCGTGGCTTTTTCATGATTTGCTCCGATGCACTATCTTCGCAAAAATAAAATTTTTTATCAAAAA
>QKCR01000020.1 GCA_003245575.1 Alphaproteobacteria bacterium
AAAGGCAGGCATGGGTGTTATTCTTTCTCACCGTTCCGGTGAAACGGAAGATGCGACAATTGCCGATTTGGCCGTTGCTACCAATGCAGGGCAAATCAAGACCGGTTCATTGTCCCGTTCTGACCGGATTGCAAAATACAATCAATTGATCCGTATTGAAGAAGAGCTAGGCCCTATGGGTGAGTATGCGGGATGTTCTATTCTTCGCACGCAGCCTGCTAAAGGGGCTGCAAAGAAAAACGCGGCTTAATATTTTTAATCAAGAGGTTTTATTATGCGAGCAGTGTTGAATTGGCAAACATTGCTCGCTGCCTTTTTTATTCTATTGCCGACGGTCCTAGGGTTTTATCATGGTGTGCGTGGCAGGGTTGTTATTGCCTCCCCCGAAATGGATGATCCGAATTTTTCAAGAACTGTTTTGTATATGTTTGAGCATGATTGGTATCGTGCTCGAGCTGTTGTTCTTAATCGTCCATATACGGATCTAACGGTCTTGCCATCCCATATCGTTAATTTGGGTGTTCCGCTGTATTGGGGTGGTCCGGTTGAGGATCGTGAATCAGTTCATGTTGTTGATTTGTGTCAGGATGGGCGACGTCCTGTTGTCGGCGAATTGGATCATCTTATTTCTTTAAATTCTGATTTTGTTCGTGATCTGCGTGACCGTCAGGAATGCTACCGTGTTTATGTTGGCTATGCGGGTTGGGGGATGGCGCAATTCGAGCTTGAGAAGGAGCGGGGTGGGTGGCAGACCGCCCTTTATCAGCCTTTTGTTTTTGAAAATTCTTTATTGCCTGATTTGTTATGGGAGGCGTTAATGCCTTATACCGATGACAAGGAGAAAAAAGAGATCGGGCGACGTCAAAAAACCTGATTTTTTCAATCGGTTATGTTTACATTAAAACATATTTACGTCAGTATGGACGAAATAGGTTCCTATTCGATTCATCTTTAAATTTTTTGGTGGAATTCGCTTGACGGCGGTGAGTCGTCTGTGATTCTCTTGGTATATGAAGCAACTGCTCGAGCATAAATATCTGGTTCGTAAAAATATTCTGACAATCGTTGGAATGGGCCTGTGCTTTTATTTTTCATATCATCTTATTTCGGGGCAGCGTAGCTATGTGCGTTATTTGACGCTGCAGCAGAGTATTGCTTCTCTTGAGGCGGAAAATGCCGAATTGAAGTCAGAGCGTGAATCTTTGGAATCTCGTGTTTCCATGTTGCGTCCTGCCTCTATCAACAAGGATCTGTTGGAAGAGCGCGCAAGATTGATACTTGGTTACCGTGCCGAGAATGAGAAAGACATTTTATTTAATAAATAGTCTTTTGATGAGGTTCGGGCCTTATATTTCCATCTTCGTGTTTCAATTTTTCTTTTGATTACAATATGTTGCGCCGCACAATTCTGCGCTTTTTACTTGGCTGATCGGTAAAAATCGTGTAGCTGTACGCTGTCTAAACATATGAGGTTTTCCGTGGTTTCTAAATCCAAAAAGGACAACATGAAAAAGTCAAATCTGAAAGCCGTCCCGAAGGACGCAAATCTTTCTAATAGTGCTCAGATGCCGTCTGAGGATGAACTTAAAAAATATTACCGAGATATGCTGTTGATCCGTCGCTTTGAAGAAAAAGCGGGTCAGTTGTATGGCATGGGTTTGATCGGTGGTTTCTGTCACTTGTATATTGGTGAAGAAGCGACCGTAACGGGTATACAATCTGTTTTGAAGCCTGGTCTTGATACGTGCATCACAGCTTATCGTAACCACGGACATATGTTGGTCAGTGGTATCAGTGCCAACGAAGTTATGGCTGAATTGACGGGGCGCGCAGGCGGATGTTCTCGCGGTAAGGGCGGCTCGATGCACATGTTCTCTATCGAGAATGGTTTTTTCGGCGGACACGGTATTGTTGGTGCCCAAGTTTCTATCGGTCTTGGTTTGGCCTTTTCTCACAAGTACAAAAATGATGGTGGCGTCTGCGTAGCTTATATGGGCGACGGGGCTGCGAACCAAGGTCAGGTTGCCGAAAGCTATAACATGGCGGCACTCTGGAACCTGCCTTGCCTGTTTGTGATCGAGAATAACCAATATAGTATGGGGACTTCTGTTCCGCGCCACGCTGCCGGTGAGTTCTATCGCCGCGGTGAAGGTTTCGGGATTAAAGGCGAGCAAGTTGACGGTATGGATGTGCTGGCTGTTCGTGAAGCTGCCGAGCGCGCTATTGAAGATATGCGTGCGGGTAACGGTCCTTACATTCTGGAAGTTATTACGTACCGTTATCGTGGTCACTCAATGTCTGATCCTCAGAAATACAGAACAAAAGATGAGGTCGAGCAATATAAAGACCGTGATCCGATTGAAGGCGTTAAGGCGTTGTTGCAATCCGAATATGGTGTTTCTGAAGAAGATCTAAAGCCAATTGATAAAGAGATCAAAGAGATTGTGAAAGAAGCTGCGGATTTTGCTCAAAGCTCTCCGCTTCCTGATGACGCTGATCTTTGGACTGATGTCTTGATCCCTGTTGAAGAATAATTTTACTAAGGAAATCTGAAATGTCTGTACAAGTTTTAATGCCTGCTTTGTCTCCGACAATGACTGAAGGAAATTTGGCGCGTTGGCTCAAGAAAGAAGGCGACGTTGTTAAAGCCGGTGATGTGATTGCCGAGATTGAAACCGACAAAGCTACGATGGAAGTCGAAGCGGTTGATGAAGGTGTTCTGGGCAAAATTCTTATTGCCGAAGGTGCTCAGGGCGTTGCTGTTAACACACCGATTGCCATGCTTCTGGAGGATGGAGAGAGCGAAGTTTCTGATGCTCCAGCCGCCGCTCCGATTGATATTCCGTGTGTCCCGAATGCGGCGCCTGCTTCTTCGGAAGTGACGATGACATCTGCGGCGTCTCAGCCAGAAGGTAAAGCCATTGCAAACCGCGATATTTTGTACGCTCAAAATGTTGTCATGGAGCCACCACCATTCGATGAAGCTCCCTTCCTTGAGAAGACCGAGCCGATGCAGGTGCGTGAAGCGTTGCGTATGGCAATGTCTGAGGAAATGCGCCGCGATGAAAAAGTATTTCTCTTGGGTGAAGAAGTTGCCGAATATAATGGCGCTTATAAAGTCTCTCAAGGTATGTTGGATGAGTTTGGTCCTGACCGTGTGGTGGATAGCCCGATTACCGAGCACGCCTTTACAGGTCTTGGTGTCGGAGCTGCGATGAATGGCCTTCGTCCGATTATCGAGTTTATGAGCTGGGATTTTGGGATGCAGGCAATGGACCAGATTATCAACTCTGCGGCTAAAACTCTTTACATGGCTGGCGGTAAGTTGGGTTGTCCGATTGTGTTCCGTGGTCAAAATGGGGCGCCGGGTAAAGTGGGTGCGCAGCACTCTGGCTGCTATGCCTCTTGGTATGCTCATGTTCCAGGGTTGAAAGTTGTGGCACCTTGGTCAGGTGCGGATGCAAAAGGTCTTTTAAAGGCAGCTATTCGTGATCCGAACCCTGTAATTTTCCTTGAGCACGAATTGATGTATGGGCAAATTTTTGAAACGCCGACCTCTGAGGATTATGTGATTCCTTTGGGGCGCGCTAAAATTGAACGTGAAGGCACGGATGTCACGCTTGTGTCTTTCTCGATCATGGTCGGCAAATGTATGGAGGCCGCCAAGAAGTTGGAAGAACAAGGTATTAGTGCCGAGGTGATTAACCTGCGTACTATTCGCCCGATTGATCGATATACCATTCTTGAAAGCGTTAAGAAAACCAACCGCATTGTGTCTGTCGAAGAGGGCTGGCCGTTTGCGGGTATCGGTGCAGAGATTTGCGCCATGGTCAACGAACATGCGTTTGATTATCTGGATGCGCCTGTGGGGCGTGTTCATGCGGCGGATGTTCCGACCCCGTATGCTACAAACCTTGAGACTTTGGCAACGCCGCAAGTTGATGAAATTGTCCATGCCGCCAAAAAAGTTTGTTACCGTTAAGAGGATCGCGATATGCCAGTTGATATTTTAATGCCTGCACTTTCTCCGACCATGACCGAAGGGACTTTGGCAAAGTGGTTGAAGAGTGAAGGGGATGTTGTTAAAGCAGGTGACGTGATTGCCGAAATTGAAACCGATAAAGCCACGATGGAAGTTGAAGCGGTTGATGAAGGTAAACTTGGCAAGATTTTGATTTCTGCCGGAACGTCCGGTGTTGCCGTGAACACGCCTATTGCTGTTTTGTTAGAAGATGGTGAGGATGCGTCTGCTATAAAAGTTGGATCTGCTGCAAATGCTAATCCGACGGCACCTTCTGCGGCACCTGCGCCAGTAGCGTCAAGCGCTGCGCCATCTGCTGCAGCTTCTTCTTCTTCTTCTTCTTCTTCTTCTGCGTCTGTTGCAAAAGGGGATCGTGTTTTTGCGTCTCCTTTGGCACGTCGAGTTGCCGAGCAAAAAGGAATTGATCTTAAGAGTGTTCAAGGTACCGGGCCTCATGGTCGTATCGTGAAAGCTGATGTTGAAAATGTTAAGGCTGGAGCACCTGCTCCGAAGAGTGCGGCTTCCGTTGCGCCAGTATCAAGTGGGCCTAATGCAAAGCAGCTCGCTGATATGTTGGGTATGGAATATACCGAGCTTCCGAACAATAATATTAAGAAGGTTACGGCGCGTCGTTTGACCGAGGCTAAGCAAGTTATTCCTCATTTCTATCTCTCTGTGGATTGTGTGCTTGATAATTTGTTGGCGGCTCGTGCGGATATTAATAAGGCGGCTGATGGCGCTTATAAGCTCTCTGTGAATGACTTTATTATCAAGGCGAACGCGATGGCTCTTAAGGCTTATCCTGCGGCGAATACATCATGGACGGATGATGCTGTTATTCAATACAAGCACGCGGATATTTCTGTGGCTGTTGCGACAC
>QKCR01000088.1 GCA_003245575.1 Alphaproteobacteria bacterium
AATCAAAAGAGATATTTGAAAGTGTGAGGCCCTTGTCCTGTGCGCCCATAATAGAAAGTTGACCTTTTGCAAGTGTGCCGTCTTCGTTCACAGGCTGGAACGTCAAATGTGATGGACTATTGGTCGTTGCAATTTTCCAAGGGGAGATTTGCGGAAGAGGTAATGTACCCGCGAGATTTTGGAATAGAAATCCGCCGAAATCACCTTCAAGATTATTCAGGGAAATTTTTACCGGCCCGCGAACCGCAAATGGCTCGTTAGCCTTCAAAGAAACATGGCCTTCACCACTAATATCAAGAGATCCATTCGTCAGGTTCAAACCGATTTCGGATTGAAGAGGGAAAAGAGAGGATAGGGCAGCGGCTTCAATCTTTGAAGGAAAAACATCGACAAACAATTCATCCTGCTCAGGCGCATAAGAAAGCGTGCCTGTGACTTTTGCTGACCTGTTCTTTCCCGCTAATACGGCCCAAGCAGATTTTTTGACAACCTGCTTAAAAATATCTTTGGGCAAAGCCGCCTGCAAAGTCAGTGGGGAGATCCCTGAAATCCATGTCTTGGTCGTAGGATCAATCTCGTCGCTAATAAGAGAAATAAGATCAGGAGCTGTCTTGGAATCAATGGTAAGCTCGAATTGCTCCGGTGGAGACGTATTCCATCGACCGACAACTGAAATATCAGGGTGTCCGGCAGGAGATGTTTTGAAATAAACAGGTTCACTCTTCGATGTATCAATCGCAATATCAACATTCTGTAACAAGGCATTTAATGTTTTGATACTGCCCGCCCGAATTTGCCCCTCTATAATCGAAGGATGATCTTTCGAAGAGGTGTAAGAGCCTTTTCCCGAAAGGCGTGTGGCTTGAAAACCGGGAAGCTCTACACGCCCCTCCAGTAATTCGGAAGACAAAGAAAACGATCCGTCAGATGCAACTTGGCCTTTCCCGTCAATTTGGAAAGACAAAAGCTTTTGTTCGGACCATGTTGAAAAACTAATTGTCTGGGAATGATCTTCCCTAGCTTCCACATGGGCTTTGGCTTCAATTCTGAAATCACCTTGTGGTGTATCCAGATCAAATGTCAGACCCTGCAAAAATAAAGACCGAAATGGCAAATCTGCCTTACCGTCACCAGTTGAAGTGGGAAGGGTTGCATCCCAACCGGCAACACGGAATTTTCCGCTCTCGTCAATTTCACCCATCAGGGAAATATCTTTGACGGATAAGGAATCAATTTGACGCTTCAGAAGAAGATCACTCCAATTGAGCGTAACACTAATCTGGTCAACAGTGCTGAAATCGTTCGCATCAAGGGCTATATGGTCGATGATGAGGCCACTCGGTGTGAACTGCAGAATACCGACACGGGCTTGTGGAAATCCCGAACTGCGAATTTGGGTCTGGATCAGGGCCTTCGCCCAAAAAGCCGATCCGAAAACACCCGCACCGACACACACGCCAAGCGCGGTCGAGATGAGCAAAACTTTACGGATTCGTCCCTTCTTCCGAGCCACACCCGCGCTCCTGTTAAATGTCGATGTTATCGACAAACGTCGCATTCTGCTGGATAAAGTCAAATCGGGCCTCTGCATTCTTACCCATCAGCTTGGTAACCAGATCATCAAGATCAGGATTACCCGCAGCTTCACCGGGAGATAGAAGTTCAGCCGCTTCGGCCGCATCTCGTAGGCTGACACGGATCAACGTCCGGCTGTTCGGATCCATCGTTGTCTCTTTCAACTGCTTGGCAGGCATCTCTCCCAAACCTTTAAAGCGGGAAATCTCGACCTTGCTCTTGCCCTTGAAAGTGGTTTTCAACAGCTCGTCTTTATGGGCATCATCCATCGCATAAGCGCTGAGTGTGCCTGCTGTCAGGCGATACAAAGGAGGCTGAGCAAGATACAAGTGGCCTTTGGCAACCAAATCAGGCATCTGCGTATAGAACATAGTCATCAAAAGAGCCGCAATGTGCGCACCGTCAACGTCCGCATCTGTCATGATGATGACGCGTTCATAGCGCAAATTCTTGAGAGAAAATCCTGACCCCAGACCGCAACCCAAAGCCTGAGCCAAATCCTGAATCTCTTGGTTGTCGCGGATTTTATCACGCGTAGCACTCACGACGTTCAAGATTTTACCACGCAGAGGAAGAATAGCTTGTGTCTCACGGTTACGACCCTGTTTTGCAGATCCGCCCGCGCTGTCACCTTCCACAATAAAAAGTTCAGTGCCTTCGGCAGAATTGCGGGAACAGTCAGCCAATTTACCCGGCAAGCGCAGACGGCGTGTCGGTGTCTTGCGCGACATTTCCTTTTCGTCCTTACGACGCTTGCGCTCTTCTGCCTTGTTAATGAAGAAGTCAAGCAAGGATGTGGAACGGGCAGGGTCACTGGTTAGCCAGTGATCGAAATAATCTTTAAGAGCGTTGTCAACCAAACGGGTGACTTCGGCAGTCGCCAGCTTGTCTTTTGTCTGCCCTTGGAATTGCGGATCACGAATAAAGACGGACAGCATAATAGCCGCGCCGTTCAACACGTCATCAGCTTGAATTTGTCCGGCTTTTTTATTGCCTGTCAAATCACCATACCCCTTCAAGCCACGCACCATCATGGTGCGGAGACCTGCTTCATGTGTTCCGCCTTGCGGCGTAGGAACGGTGTTACAGTAAGACTTGGTAAAGCCGTCATCTTCAGCAAACCATGCAATCGCGCATTCTACGCGACCGGCACCGTCAGCCAAATCTGCTGTACAGTGGAATGGATCAGGGACAAGTGTTTCTTGTTCTGCTGTGACGGTAACCAGATAATCCATCAAGCCGTTAGGGAAGTGGAAACTGGCCTGAGAAGGTGTCTTGCTGTCACTTGGCAGAATTTCAGGATCGCAAGACCATTTGATCTCGACGCCGCGGAACAAATAAGCTTTCGAACGGGCCAGATCGTGAATGCGACGAGCAGAAAATTTCTGGGCACTAAAAATTTCGGGGTCAGGGTGGAATGTAACACTGGTTCCGCGTTTGCCTTTAGGTGCTTTCCCCAGCGTTTGCAGTTTGGATGTGACCAGACCTTTTGAAAATTCCTGACGATAATGTGTGCCGTCGCGAACAACATCAACACTCATCACATCGGAAAGGGCGTTCACAACGGAAATACCAACCCCGTGCAACCCGCCGGATGTTTCATAAGCCTTATTCGAAAATTTACCACCGGAGTGCAGAACAGTCAGAATAACTTCCAACGCCGATTTCTTTGGATATTTCGGATGGGGGTCGACAGGAATACCGCGACCATTATCGGAAATGGTGACGCTGTTATCTTTGGATAGGTGGATTTGAATAAGATTCGCATGGCCTGCGACGGCTTCATCCATCGAGTTATCAAGAATCTCGTTAACCAAATGGTGCATAGCCGCATCATCTGTACCGCCAATATACATCCCCGGACGACGTCTGACCGGTTCAAGACCTTCTAAAACCTCAATATCTTCAGCATTATAGCTGGGAGTAGAAGTCTTCTTTTTCGCATTCGAAAACAAATCGCTCATAATTATTAACTTTTTTGGTATAATAATGTGGTTGGGGCGGTATCAGAGCACAGAACGCCTCTAAAAACAACAATCGGCGAGGCTCTAATAGTGTTTTATAGACAAAAGCTTTTGTTTTTATCCGCGCTCCTTTTGGGGGTCTGCACCATCGCATCACCATCCGAGGCCTATCTGAGGCTGGATCAGGTCCCACCCTTAATTTATGATATGGAAAAAACTACAGATGAACTCAGTAAAGAGATGGAAGTTCATCAGGAAAAACCGTTTGGTGATGAAACACTGTCCATGGAGGTTACGTTGCCGATCGGGTGGCATCGGTATGAAACCGAAACTCTTCAGGAAGAGCAGGATGATAAAAAAGGTCTCGTAGATGGCCTGAGTAAGAAGAGCTATCAGATTGAAAAGGGCGGAGACATCTTCCGGATGCTGGTCCGGTATTCGACGCCGCCAAGAATTCAACGTCGTTCGGAATTTCGTGTCAGAAGCATTGAAATCAGTTCTCTGATTTCTCTTGAGAACTGGTTCACGGAATTGATTTTACAAATGGGATTTTCTCCGGAGGGTCTCAACAAAATATCCGAAGATCGTCTCGAAGCTCAATATACGATTTTCGAATATGGAGAACCGATGGTCACGCGCGCTGTCATCACCCGCAGCGGAAATAAAATTATTATCGCAGAATATATGGTCCATCAGGAAAACTATAATCGCGAAAAAGATCAGCAAATATACGCAATGAAGCAGTTCAAAATGTTGGATCCTCGTGAGGATCTGCCGATTGCTTTGAACACCTATCCGTTTGTTGACATCGCAAAGTTCCAGTACCCGCAGAACTGGCTGCTGTATACGCCAGGTATCACGACGATTGAGCGTATGGAAGCATCAATTATCAACCTGCGCGGTATGTCGGAAGACCAGTATAGCAACAAGTATTCACGAATCCAGATGAACGGTCGTGTGGATGTTTCCGTGGTCTACAAAGGTGAGGGTGTTACCGTCGAAAGCGAGATGGGATTGATCGGACAGGCATTGAAAGACAATGGTTTGGTGCTTTCGGACAGGATTGATCTGGATAAAGATTTCAAGGTACATGAAAAAATCTCAAAATCTTCCGTCAATGTCTATCACATCATTCCGCCTGTTTCGACGGAAATGAAAACAAACCTCTTTAGTAGATCAAAAGCCGTTAACAACAAACTGGCCGATTACGAATACTGGATTGGTATTCTTGAAACGCCGGGCCGCTATTATTTTGTAAGGCTGTTGACGATCGGTCGGGATGAAGACTTCAGAGCGTGGGCCGAAAACACGGAAGTGTTCAGGGTTCTTCTGGGAAGTATCTCGCCTGTGAATGACGATATTCACTAATAACAAAAGCCTCCCGCGGGAGGCTTTTTTGTATCTCTATTTTGCAAACGGGTTTTTACTTTTTCTCAGCAATAACCGGATCGGAACGCCACTAAGCCCGTAATCTTCTCTCAACCCGTTAATCAAATACCGTTTATACGTTGCCGGCAGATCATCGGGCTTAGATACCCACATGGCAAATGTCGGAGGGCGTGTATTAATCTGGGACATATAGCGCAAGCGGTTCGGGCGTCCGCCAACCAATGGTGGAGGGTATTGCGAAACTTTGGATTCCAGCCATTTGTTGATCTTCCATGTGGAGACACGTTTGTTCCAGATTTTATAAGCCTCAATACCGGCTTCCATCAAGCGATCAAGATTTTGTTCGCGCAGGGCAGACATTGTCACAAACGGAATGTCGGGAATTTGAGCCAGGGAGTCGGCGAGAATATATTTAATCTCTTCCAACTTTTCATGACGATCTTGAACCATGTCCCATTTGTTAATCCCGATAACAAGAATACGACCTTCGCGAATAACCAGATCAGCAATTTGCAAATCCTGTTTCTCGAGTGGGGCTTGCGCATCAATCAAGAGAAAAACAATTTGGGAAAGTCGAATAGCGCGAAGCGTATCATCAATCGCCATTTTCTCAAGCTTGGCGGTGATTTTCGATTTGCGGCGCAAACCTGCCGTATCGACCAGACGGAATTTCTGATTGCCCCATAACCAGTCAACAGCAATAGAATCACGGGTAAGCCCGGCTTCAGGGCCTGTAATCACGCGATCTTCTTGCAACAGGGCATTCATCAAAGTTGATTTTCCGGCATTCGGTCGACCGACCAATGCAATACGGATAGGTTTTTCGGATAGAACGCCGTCATCTTTTTGATCTGCTTCTTCAGCCGGCGCAGCCCCTTCCATGGTAGCGAAGTCGAATTCTTCATCGCCTTCCAATTGGTCCAGCTCTTCGTCGCTCCAGAATTTCTGACCGTCATCTTCGTCAATGGGCTTTTCTTCTTCTGTCGGGAAATGCGGCATGAGCTGGGTGTAAAGTTCGTCCATCCCGATACCATGCGCCGCTGAAAACGGAATAGGATCACCTAGACCCAATCCATAAGCATCAGCGCGTGCCTGATCAACCAAGCTGTCTTGTTCGCATTTATTCACCAGCAAAAGAACCGGCTTTTTTTGTTTTCTGAGCCACTTTGCAAAATGTTCGTCCATCGGCGTAATGCCGGCGCGTCCGTCAATGACGAACAACACAACATCTGCACCGCCCAAAGCCAGTTCGGTTTGGCGACGCATACGGGCTTCCATGCTGTCATCGAATTTTTCTTCGAGACCGGCTGTGTCAATCAAACGAAGTTTTTTATCAAGAATACGGCCCTCGCATTCACGCCAATCGCGTGTAACGCCGGGGGTGTCGTCGACAATAGCCATCTGCTTCCCTGTTAAACGGTTAAACAGGGTGGATTTTCCGACATTAGGTCGCCCGACAATGGCAAGGCTCAGCATAATAAGAGTGTCTCATATAAAGTGTGTGACTATTTCCAGGCGGAGAGCGTTCCGTCTTCACCAAGGAGATAGAGTGTTTCATTTGCAACGACAGGGGATACAGCAACTCGGGCTCCGGAGTCAAATTGTGCTGCTTTTTCACCTGTTTGAGGGTCGATAATATAGACCATTCCGTCAGGACCACACAGGAAAAGACGCCCACCCGCCAAAAGCGGACCGTTCCAAAGCAAGGGATTGTGCGGAGTATCGGCTTTATCATCCTCGTTCAAGTAGCTATCCAGCGGTTTAACCCATGCCAAAGCACCGCTATCCCGCCCCAAGGCGATCAACTCGTAGTCCGAGGTAATCATAAAAATGCTGTTTCCTGCTACCCAAGGGGATTTTGCGCTTCCGATGTCGCGCTGCCAGACGCGGCGACCCGTACGTTGTTCAATTGCAACGACTTTACCGCTGTAATTGACCCCAAAAACGAGGTCTTTATCGAGAACGGGTAGGGCGGAAATATCAGGCAGGGAAGATGATCCGCCGCGCTGAACAAAAGATGACAAGTTCTCACTCCAGGCAACAGAGCCGTTTTCAACGCGTAATGCCATCAATTCACCTGAGGAAAGGGGCGCAACGATAATATCGTTATTGGCAGCAGGACTTGCCGCGCCAACAATACCGGCAGCTTCACTCAAACCTTCATACTCCCAACGCAATTTTCCGTCAGCAACACTAAAGGAAGATAATCTGTTATCTACAGTCAGGACGTAAACGGAATCTCCCAGAACGGTAGGCGCTGCACGAGAGGGGGAGGAAAGCACGGCTTTCCAGATTCTCTTGCCTTCTTTGAGGTCAAGGGCAAGCAACTCTCCATATCCTCCGGTCACAAACAGAATGTTTCCGGATATAGCCAATCCACCACCGATCACATCATCGCCCTCTTTTTTGGGACGAACAGATCTCTCCCATACGCGTTTTCCGGATGAAGCCGAGAACGCGCTGACGGTTGAATCTGTATCAAGCGTATAAATGACACCGTTATAAAGAACGGGTTGGGCTACGAGAGGAATTTCATCAGAAGAACCTGACCCGATGTCCGTCGACCAGATTTTTTTCAAAGATCCCGTTCCCAGAGCAGGGTTTTGCATGCTGTGGTTCGGATATCCCCCGGCTTGTGGCCAATATTCGTTAGCCCAAGCTTGCGGGGCGACAAATCCTTCACCGGAAAGTTCAGCATCTTTCGGTTCCAGATTTGTTTGAAGTTCGAGGATAGAAATGCGGTCACCCGGAAGAGGTTGCTTTTTATCTTCTCCTGAAAACCAGCTGCAGGAAGTCAGGGTCAAAACACTTAGCAAGGCAAGGGTAGAGACTTTTGACGCAGAACGGGAAGCGATAAAAAAACGACCGGTCATGGATAATTACTCCGCTTTTGGTTCGGATGGTGCCAGTTTACTTTGGTAGACGTCTTGTAATGCCGTAACTTGGGCTTTCATGCTTGGGGGAAGGCGGGTATCAGCAGACAGCAAGGCCAGATCCTCGAGGGCGCCTTTGTAATCAGCATCCTTATGGGCTTTAATCAAAGCAGAGATCATAAGGGCGCGTAGCTGCCAAACGGAGTCTTTATTCTTTAAAACACTATCAAGTTCGGCCAAGAGGTCTGCGCTTTTGGCCTCCTTGTCCGCATCCAGTTGGATAGAGACTTTCTGAACAGTTGCCAGATCGCGCATGTCTTGTGGGAGAGACGAATCTTTCTGGATAGAGGAATACAAATCCATTGCTTCGCTCAACTTGCCGTCAACCAGCGCGAGGGACGCTGCATTCATCGTTGAGAAGCCTTTGCCAGTGCCTTTCAGGTCCTTAGACGCAGTCAAAAGGGAATCAAATTGATCCTTACTTTGAAGAGCCTCGATAATGGCTGTGGTTTGGGTTTCGGCTTGGTGATTTTTATAAGATGTCCAGCCCGAGTTAAAAGCTGTGCCGAGAACGATCAGGCCGATAGCGATAAGGACGGACTTGCCGTGCTCTTGCCATAACTGAGCCATACGGTCGGCTTTCATCATTTCATCGACATCACGAAGAATATCACTCATTAGGGGACTCCCATAAAATAGTTGTAGTATGACCTCTTTAGCTCTTGAGGCTTTTCCTGTAAAGTGCAGGAATAAAATAATTAAGTATCATTTTCAGCTAAGTCGTTCAGAGGCAGCACATGTCAAAAATCAAAGTTCAGAACCCGATCGTTGAAATCGACGGAGATGAAATGACCCGCATTATATGGGGGTGGATCAAGGATCGTTTTATTCACCCATATCTGGATATTGATCTGAGGTATTATGACTTATCTATCCAGAATAGGGATTTGACAGATGATCAGGTCACAATTGATGCCGCAAATGCCATTAAGACCCATCGGGTCGGCGTGAAATGCGCCACCATCACGCCGGACGAGGCCCGTGTTAAAGAATTTGGCCTCAAGAAAATGTGGAAATCACCAAACGGTACGATTCGTAACATTCTGGATGGCACGGTTTTCCGCGAACCAATCATCTGTGCCAATATCCCGCGCTATGTTCCGGGGTGGACGTCCCCGATCATTATTGGTCGTCACGCGTTCGGTGATCAGTATAAGGCAACAGATTTCAAGGTTGCCGGAGCAGGGAAGTTAACCATGACCTTCACGCCTGCTGATGGCTCTGCCCCCCAAGAATTTGAAATATTTGACTTTAAAGGTCCTGGTGTTGCGATGGGGATGTATAATGTCGAAGCCTCGATTGAAGGTTTCGCGCGCGCCTGTTTCAATTACGCTACGGCACGCAACAAGCCGCTATACATGTCAACCAAGAACACAATCCTCAAGGCATATGACGGTAAATTTATCGAAATATTTCAAAGGGTTTATGAGCAAGAATTTAAAGCTGAATTTGAAAAGCGCGGACTTTATTATGAGCACCGCCTGATTGACGATATGGTGGCTTTCGCCGTGAAGTCGAATGGCGGCATGGTTTGGGCCTGTAAAAACTACGATGGGGATGTCCAGTCGGATATTGTGGCCCAAGGGTTCGGGTCTTTGGGGTTGATGACTTCTGTTTTGCTGACACCGGACGGGCAGATTGTTGAGGCTGAAGCAGCACATGGGACTGTCACACGTCACTACCGCCAATATCAAAAAGGCGAAAAAACCTCGACCAACCCAATCGCCTCTATTTTTGCGTGGACGCAAGGGCTGAAATACAGAGGACGGTTTGATAACACGCCCGAAGTTGTCGACTTTGCCGACAGACTGGAAAAGGCCTGTATCGAAACGGTGGAAAAAGGGGATATGACTAAGGATTTGGCCCTTCTCATCGGCAAGGATCAGAACTATTTGACAACCGAGGACTTTATGGACAAAGTCTCCGCCAATTTACAAAAAGTAATGGGATAATCGTATGACCGGTATCAAAACTTCATTTCTCTCTTTCACAATGATGTCTGCCTTGGCCTTGCTGGCTGGCTCTGCACAGGCTGCTGTCGGTAAAAGTTCGGGGGAAGCTCGTACTAAATTCAATGATACATATATTGGTCAGATGCAGGAAATGACAGCGAGTTATGAAGACACGCTGGTGCATATCGGGCGTGAATACGGCGTCGGATTTGTAGAAATGCGTGCGGCAAACCCGACGCTTGATCCATGGATTCCGGGTGCCGGGGCACATATTGTTATCCCCACAATGAATATTTTGCCTGACGCGCCGCATGAAGGAGTTGTTATCAATTTGGCGGAAATGCGCCTGTACTATTACAAATCCCCTTATGACGCGCCTTTGACTTTCCCGATCGGGATTGGACGTGATGGTCTCAGAACGCCGATGGGGGCGACCACCATTGTTCGTAAAAAAGACGGCCCGACATGGACGCCAACACCGCGTATGCGCTCGGAAGATCCGACATTGCCTGTTTCTGTTCCGCCGGGACCTGAGAACCCGATGGGATCGCACGCGCTTTATCTTGGCTTCCCGACCATCGCTATCCACGGAACAAATAAACCATACGGAATTGGTCGCCGCGTCAGTAGCGGATGTATCCGGATGTTCCCTGAAGATATTACCCAAATGTTTGATATGGCACCGGTCGGGACCAAGGTTACTGTGGTCGATCAACCTATCAAATCAGCATGGATCGGTGATAGCCTCTATCTGGAGGTGCATCCGACACAAGAACAGGCGACTTTGATGGAACGGGAAGGGGCAATTCCTGATTACCAGCTCTCTGAAAAGGATTTGGCCTATATCATGCGCGTGGCCGGCCCCTCGGTAAAGACACTGGATTGGCAGAAAATCAGGAAAGTCGTGAAGGAACGAAAAGGCTACCCGATCAAGATTGCCGACAAGACAGAAGAGATAAAAAAAGCTGAGCGTTAGCTCAGCTTTTTTGTGTTTCGCGAAGAAACGGGCTACTACTTGGTAACGCGTTTTTCGAAAACTGGTTCTGCGCTTTTAACTTCAGAAGACTGGGCAGAGCTGCAAGCAACCAAAGCCAGAGTAGAAGCCAAGAGGCACAAGGACATTACAACTTTTTTCATTCGAGAATCTCCATCAATGAGAAGTTATCTGCGTGAATTACGTGAGGATGGACTTTTACGCAAGAGGTAAAATAACGCCCAAAATAAAAGGCCACTGATAAGTGGCCTTTTTGATACATAATTCGAAAACGATTACTTGGTAACGCGTTTTTCAAATACTGGCTCAGCGCTCATTACTGGAGCTGGAGCTTCTTTCATACCACCAGCGGTGCGCTCGGAAGCGTATGGAGGTTGTGTATCAACATAACCTTCACCGGTTGTGTCACAAGCAGCCAAAGCCAAGGTAGAGCCCAACAGGCAAACAGTCGCGAGAAATGCTTTCATTTTAGAGATCCTCTTAATTAACGTTAAAAAATCCTTCTCCTCCAAGAGAATAGAGAACTTAAGTTAGATCAAAATCTTAGTCCTTACAATCCCCGATTTGTAGGAACGTGGATTTTTTTATTGAAACAGAGTTATTTGGATATTTTCTGGAAATAAGAATCGACAGATTTCTTGATTGTGGCCGCAATCTTCTGGCGATGCTGCGGAGAGCTGAGCCGTTCGACTTCTCCTCTGTTGGTCAAATATCCCATCTCAATCAGAATGGACGGAATGTCCATGGCTTTAAGAACGGCAAATCCTGCCGAACGATGCGCCCCTTGAAGTGTTTTGATTCCGTTGGACTGGAAGCTTGATACCACAGTATTTGCCAAAAATTTTGATTGATTCATGGTATCGCGGGCCGCCAGATCAATCAGAATATCTGCGATGTCATCTTCTTGATGGGACAGATCAACACCGGCAATCAGGTCTGATTTATTTTCGCGTTCGGCGAGTTTGGCGGTTTCTTTATCCGATGCCTTATCTGACAGGGTGTAGACAGAAGCTCCGGTTACGTTGGAGTCGCGTATGGAATCCGCATGAAGTGAAATAAACAGGTCGCCTTTATTTTTGCGGGCAAAGTTTACGCGCCCACGCAAGGGAATAAATACGTCCGTCTCGCGGGTCATTTTCACGCGATATTTACCGCTATCTTCCAATTGACGGCGTAGCTCATGGGCGACGGCAAGAACAATAGTCTTTTCGTACGTGCCATTGGCTCCGCGCGCTCCGGGGTCTTGCCCGCCATGGCCGGCATCAATAATAACCAGAGGCTTTTCTTTAGGTGGCGTAATAATCTGCGGGGCATGGACAGAAGCTTGGGCAACGCTCAAATTCTTGCGCGGCGGTAAAGGCACGTCCACACTGGTTGCAGATGCAATATCGTAACCTTGAACAGGGGCGCTGGATTGCATGTTTCCCATGACTTGCCCGCCCATTTCCTTGGCGATCTCGGCAGGGGCGGTTTTAAAATCAATGACCAGCCTGTCAGGTTGTCCGTTTCCCCTTGGGATAAGAAAAGCGGATTGGACAATAACGGACCCTTGCGTCTCGAACACCAAACGACCTTTTCCGCCTCCTAAAGACCCGTACCGGACATCATTCACTGCAACCTTGTTGTCTTTTGAAATATCAGGAGATGTCCAGGTGAAGTCCTGCATATCAATAACCAGACGGTCGGGTCCTTGTAAAACAAAGGCGCGAAAATCAGTGGGGGCAGACAAATCAATAACGGCGCGCGTCTTATCGGGATGAGTCCCGAAGCGAATAGATGTGATTTCAAGAGCCCAGGCAGGGACGCTTAGGCAACCCAACAGAAAGGTTGCACAGATAATATTTTTCATAAAATTAAAAGAGCAGCGTGGCATCCGGTAAAACTAAGACTATGAAATTGGTGTTGATTCCGAAAAGGAACTGGAGAAATTCGAATAATCACAGTCTAGTACACTCGCGCAGGAAATGAAAAGGAAAATAGGGGTGGGGAAGGATTGGCATCTAAAATCACAGAGGGATCGAATAACATCTTGATTTTAAATAATTTAAAAGGTGGGTGTTGTGTCTTTAAATCTGGATTTTTCCGCGTATTTTGTTTTTTTTGATTGTGGTTGTTCTTGAATCTCTATAAGTTAACTTTCGCGACCGCCGGAGTTTTAGCACGCGTTTGAATCGAGAAAGGTTTCGCTAGCGCTGGCGTAAGGTAAGAGAGTCCTGATTTTGGCTTTCTGGCCCTGATTGTTCGAAAAATGTCCTCGTAACGCAAGGTCATTGGAGTAGGCGATCCGAAGTTCAAGGCTGATCAGGACACCTGAAATTTATAGAATTAATTTATTGATGTACGGCCAGCGCCGTCATTATCTTTATATGTCGCGCTAAAGACGATGCGGTGTATTGGCCCGTACGGGAGCATACACATAAATGGCAAAAAGAATGCTGATTGATGCCACTCATGCGGAAGAAACGCGTGTGGCAGTTGTTGATGGCAACAAACTCATCGAATTTGATTACGAAAGCAAACTCAGAAGACAACTCAAAGGAAATATTTTTCTGGCCAAAGTGACCAGAGTTGAACCGTCTTTGCAGGCGGCCTTCGTAAATTTCGGAGGAAACCGTCATGGGTTCCTTCCATTTTCTGAAATTCACCCCGATTATTTCCGTATACCGATTGCTGATCGCGAAGCTCTGATTGCCGCGCAGCAGGAAGAGTATGAAGCTGCGATCGCCGCCGAAGAGGCTGCTATTGCTGCTGAAGAAGCTGCGCTTGCCGCTCAATCCGGACAAAAAGCATCCGAAGAAACTGGCGCAGAAGTTCAAGAAGCCGAAGAAGCTGGTGCACAACCTGTCGAAATTGAAGAGATTAATGCAGATGATGCTGAAGCCGAGGCAGATGCAGAACCGACTCTTGTAGAAGCTATCGAGGCTGAAGATGCCGAGGAAGTTGAAGACGAAGACGGTGAAGAAGAGGATGAGGACGGCGAAGAAGAAGGCGAAGAGGCTTCTCAAGCTGTAGCGGAAGGTGAAGAATCTCCTGCTGAAGAAGGTGCTGCAGAATCTGCGGAATCGCCTGCCCGTCATAAATTCGTTTATCGTGGTGTTGTTGAAATTGATCCGGAAACGCTGGATGTCATCAGAACTGATGAAAAAGAATCAACAGCGTTCGATCAGGACATGGCGATCAAAATTGAAGAAGTTGCAAAAGCACGTGAAGATGTTGTGCGCGTGCGCCTTCATTACCGTCATGCAGAAAATGGCGTAAAGAAACGCTCTGTGTGGGTGGCTTATCACGTTGATAACCAAGATGTCGATCACGAACAGGCTTTGGCTCAGGAAGAAGAAGCCAAAGAACGTCGTAAAAATAATCGCGGACGTGGTCGCGGACGTTTCCGTGGTCGCGGACGTGGCGGACGCCGCTCTATGCAGAACCGTCAGGTTGAATTGGTTGGAGGAGAAGGCGTTGATAGCGATCAGCCATTCCGCCCAAGCCTGCACCGCAACTACAAAATTCAGGAAGTTGTGAAGCGCGGCCAGATTATGCTCATTCAAGTACAAAAAGAAGAGCGTGGTAACAAAGGGGCAGCCGTAACAACCTATCTGTCCTTGCCGGGACGCTACTGTGTTTTGATGCCAAACTCGTCTCGCGGAGGCGGGGTAAGCCGCAAAATCGCAAGCTTTGCAGAACGCAAGCGTATGCGTGAGATTCTGCGCGAATTGGGAACACCGGACGGAATGTCTGTGATCCTGAGAACGGCAGGTGTCGAGCGCGCACATGACGAGATCAAGCGTGACCTCGATTATCTGATGCGCCTGTGGGACAATATCCGTGACCTCACTTTAAAATCATCCGCTCCGGCCCTGATTTATGAAGAAGGAGAGCTGGTTAAACGTGCCGTGCGTGATATTTACGCCAGCGACATTGAAGAGATTCTTGTTTCTGGCAACGACGGTTTCAAGGAATCTAAAGATTTTATGAAACTGTTGATGCCTTCAAGCGTGAAGAAGATCAAACAATATAAAGACGAGAAGATGCCACTCTTCCACCGTTATCAGGTCGAAAACCAGATTGCCGAAATGGGTGAGCCGGTTGTGACATTGAAATCGGGCGGCTATCTGGTGATTAACCCGACCGAAGCGTTGGTCTCAATTGACGTGAACTCGGGCCGCGCCACAAAAGAACGTCATATTGAAGAAACAGCTCTCAAAACCAACCTTGAGGCCGCCGACGAAGTGGCGCGTCAATTGCGCCTGCGTGATTTGGGTGGTTTGGTTGTTATCGACTTTATCGATATGGAAGAGAACCGCAACAACTCCAAAGTCGAACGCCGCCTGCGCGATGCATTGTCAACTGACCGTGCACGTATTCAGGTCGGACGCATTTCTTCGTTTGGTCTGTTGGAACTCTCCCGTCAACGTCTGAATCCGAGCTTGACCGAAGCCCAGTTCGAAAAATGTCCGCACTGTAAAGGTGTCGGCAACATTCGCTCTGTCGACTCTGCAACTATCATGGCGTTGCGTGGTTTGGAAGAAGAAGGCATTCGCTCTCGTGCATCTCAGGTATTCCTGACTGTGCCGAATGCAATTGCACTTTATATCCTCAACCAGAAACGCGAAATGCTGGCGGATATCGAACGTCGTTATGGTTTCACAGTCTTCGTGCGTGTAGATGAGTCCCTTGCCCCGACAGGGTATACCTTAGAAGCAATCAAGGCTCCGGTTGATGAAGATGAAGACGGCGAAGTCGTTGAACAAAAACACGAAACAACTGAGGCAAATGATGACTCTTCTGACGATCAGGACGGAAATGTCCCTGAGGAAGCGGAAGAAGACGTGGACGGAAACTCCAAAGGTCGCGGCAGAAATCGTCGTGGAGGACGTAACAATCCGAAACAACGCTCTGAAGAGGATGAGGGCAACGGTGAAAAGCGTAACAGCCGTAATAATCGCGGACGTGGTCGCGGACGCCGTACCAAAGACTCTGATGTAGATCAGGATAATTCTGACAATCAGCCAGATGTGGAAGCAGACGTAAAATCCGAAGGTGAAGAAAAAAAATCCGCACCTCGTAAGAAATCTGAATCCGGGCAAGCTGAACAACAGGAAAAACAACCGAAGAAAACGTCTTTCGAGGCCAAACGCTTCGGATCTTCACGGAAACCGAAACAGGAAGAGCTAGCCGCTCCTGCTGAAGATGGTGCAGCCGCACAGGCAATTCCTGCCGGGGCCCCATCCAATGACACCGGACCGGTTGATGTCCTTGAGGCAACCTCTTCTTCATCGGACCAAAAGAAAAAAGGGTGGTGGAACCGCCTGATCGACTAAACGAGATGGACTAAATAATCTGGAGCGGGTTGTTTTTACAGCACGCTCCACTACTTCCTTCAACAAAAGGGCGTTTTAAGATGCAACATTCCTTCAGAAATATTCTTCTTGTCAGCGCAGTTCTTGCCGTTTCTGCAACACCGTCTTTTGCCGAAGATAAAAAGGCAGAGGCAGTAAAAGAAAAAAATCCGATCACGGAACTGGAAGCTGCCACAAATAATCTGATGAAGGATATGGATGATAACCAGCTCTTGCAGTTTCGTGCCATTGAACAAAGCTACCGGACAATTAAGGCTGTTGAAGATGTACAGGCTTCGGTAACCCGTGCGGTTGAATCCTGCGGCAAAGAAAATCCGGAATTAAAAGATGACATGTCAACGCGGTTAAGAACCTGGAGAGATTCCATCCGTCCGACCATGAAAGAAGCATATAAGAAATTGGATAAAATGGTGCTTCTGCAAAGTTTCTCGAGACCTTCCGTTGTCCGGAATTATCTCAAGATGTTTGATGAAGCGGTTTTATACCGCAACATGGGGATTAAGGCTGTTCCTGTTACAGAAAAAGATGCTTGCTTGGCACTCAAGAAGAGCATGGACAAATCAGAAAAGACCTTGAGTGATTTATTGACTCAAACATTGTCTCTGGATGCACCGCTTAAAACCAAGAAGCCCGTAGATAACGAGCCGATTGAGCAATAAGAAATAACAAGTAAAGTTACGGCATGAAAATTCTACAAGTCATGGCAGGCGCAGAAAACGGGGGCGCAGAAGCCGCCTTTGAAGATATGTGTCTGGCGCTTGCCGAACGGATCAAAGACAATCCTGATATTGAAATGCAAGCTATCATCCGAGCGGGGCATCCTGAAAGATTGAAACGCCTGACGGATGGCGGGGTTACTGCCTACGCGTTGCCTTTCGGCGGCATGCTGGATTTTATAACACAATGGAAGATGAAGCGGATTATCAAAGACTTCAAACCGCAAATTGTTCAAACATGGATGTCGCGCGCATCCAAAAAAACACCCGCCTCACATGACAAATCTTATCTGAAATTCTCGCGGCTCGGTGGGTATTACGGGCTGAAATATTATAAATCGACTGATTACTTTGTAACCAATACGCCGGACATCAAGCGCCATTTGGAAGAAAAGGGGATTGACCCGTCACGTATACGTCACATCAATAATTTTGCGGCCTCAGAAAAAGAAATCACACCTGTGACACGTGCCGATCTGCAAACACCTGAAGAGGTGTTCGTGATTGTGGCATTGGCGCGATACCATCAGGTCAAGGCTCTCGATACGCTTATTAAATCCATTGTGCCGATGGAAAATACCCATCTCTGGTTAGCAGGTGAAGGCCCCCTTGAATCGGAGCTAAAACAACTGGCTCAAACGCTGGGCGTTGCATCTCGTGTCCATTTTCTGGGGTGGCGCACGGATCGTGCGGCGTTGCTGCAAGCGGCGAATGTCTGTGCACTTCCATCCAGATTTGAACCATTCGGGTCAACATTTGTTCAGGCCTGGGCACAAAAAACGCCGCTCGTCTGTAGCACCGCGCAAGGTCCGAAACAGTTCGTGAAGGACGGTGAAGATGCCCTCATGTTTGAAATTGATGATACAGAGGCTCTGACCAATGCGCTTAACCGCGTGCGTCATGAAAAAGGACTGGCTGAAAAACTGGTCGAAGCAGGGTATCAACGATATTTGAATGAATTCAGCAAAGATCAAACAGTAACAGCCTATCTTGATTATTACTCGGATGCTCTTAAGGCTGAGCAGATTTACGCGTAACAAACACGCTGTACAAAATCAGGGTCAGAAGAATAACCGCACTGATCTGGTGTGCAACCGCTAACGGGATGTAGACAACACTCAGCAAGGTTGCAATACCCAGTCCGATCTGGACTAGAACCCACCCCATCATAGCCAATGCGACATTCAGATGATCAGGCAATAGTTTTAACCCGACACCAAACACGCACACTCCTGTCAGCACGGCAAGACAGCGATGAGTAAACTGGATGCTGGCAGGGTCATAAAAGAAGGGCGTTTGTCCAAATTCTGGCGGGACAATCCCATTTCCCATCATGGGGAAACTGTTGTAAATCATTCCTGCATCCAGTCCGGCAACGAACGCCCCCCAAATGACTGTAATAAAGGCCAGCAGAAAAATAGCAATCGGGCCGATAGGAGAAAGGGAAAGTCGAGGGCGGATATCCGCAGGTAGTCTGCCACGCCACGCCATCCAGAACAACGTGCAATAAATCACTAAGGCCAGAGATAGATGTGCAGCTAATCGGAAATGGGAAACAGAAGGTTGATCGACCAGACCACTTTGGACCATAAACCATCCCATAAATCCTTGAGCACCACCTAATATAAGAAGGCCGAAATATTTGAGACGGTCTTCTTTGGGAATCCACCCCTTAATCATAAAAAAAGCAAAAGGCAGAGCAAATGCCATCCCGATCAATCGACCCCACAGACGGTGAAACCACTCCCAGAAGTAAATCCCTTTGAAATCTTCAAGGCTCATCCAGTGATGCTTGGCCGAAAACTCAGGCGTTGCCTGATATTTGACGAATTCTGCCTGCCACGCTGCCTCGCCGATGGGGGGTAAAGTTCCTGAGACAACATTCCATTCGGTAATGGATAAACCACTCTCGGTCAGGCGGGTTACCGCCCCAATTCCGGTCATAGCCATAATCATCAGGGCACTAAAGGTCAGCCATAGGGAAATAATTCGCGAATGCGGCATGTGGTCACTTTCCAAAAAATGATTTTGATAATATACAGCAGAAGAAGAAAATTACCAGTCACGGATCAGAAAACAGAAATAAAGGGATCGTAATGACCGAACAAACCGATTTTACAACAGATGTCATTATCATTGGTGCAGGCCCTGTAGGCTTGTTCGCCGTGTTCGAATTGGGGCTTTTGGACCTGAAAGCCCACCTGATTGATATTCTGGATCGCCCGGGCGGACAATGCACGGAGCTTTATCCTGAAAAGCCGATCTACGATATTCCGGCTTATCCGATTATTACAGGTCAGGAACTGACAGATAATTTAATGAAACAAATCGAACCATTCGGTCCGACCTTTCATTTAGGGCAAATGGCGGAGCAAATCGGGAAGACCGATGACGGAAAATGGCAGGTCAAGACAGATATTGGCACAACAATCACAGCACCTGTCATTGTGATTGCCGCAGGTGGCGGATCATTCATGCCCAAAAAACCGGCCATACCAAATATTGAAGCCTACGAGGGGCGGTCCGTTTTCTATGCCGTGCGGAAGATGGAACAATTCCGCGATAAAAACTTGGTGATTGCAGGGGGCGGTGACTCGGCTCTTGACTGGACGCTCAACCTGCAACCTTTGGCAAAACATGTCACACTCATTCACCGCCGCGATGATTTCCGCGCAGCCCCCGATAGCGTCAATAAAATGCGCGAGCTGGTCGCCGCAGGAAAAATGACATTGAAGATTTGTGATTTGGTCAGCATTGAAGGGGATGCTCCGAATATGACGGGACTTAAAGTCAAATCCAAAGAAAACGGCGAAGAAGTTGTTGCGTGCGATACCATGCTGGCATTTTATGGCCTGACCATGAAATTAGGCCCGATTGCCGAATTTGGCTTGAACCTTCATGAAAATCTGATTCCCGTGGATACCGAGAAATTTGAAACCTCCACGCCGGGAATTTTCGCGATCGGCGACATTAACTACTATCCCGGAAAACTCAAATTAATCCTCTCGGGCTTCCATGAAGCGGCCTTGATGGCGCAACAAGCCTTCCGCTACGTGTATCCTGATAAGAAACTCAGATTCCAATACACGACGTCTTCCAGCGATCTGCAAACCAAATTGGGAGTAAAGTAGAGTTCTGGAAAAACAGCGAGTTGCTTTGATCTCTCGATTGAGTATAGTAGGCGCCGTTAATCCCCTAGAGAATCCCGAAAACGGGTGGAGTGATTGTGACGTCATTTCAGTTCAATATCATGGATGCGGCAGGATACGGCTATTACCGTGTCTGGCAGGAACGTGCGTATCTTCTAAAGCTGGCATTTGTTCCCATTCTGATTAAATTTGCCTGTACGATTGCCGTTTTTTCCCTTGATCTGGATAAGAATGTGTTGCGTCAGGGGTTGATTATGCTGCCCTCTATCTTTGCCGAAGGATGGGTTCTCGCGCAATTCTTACGGACTTTGCTCAAAAACGAACGGTGGCCGATGCCGATTCCCGAAGTCCCTAACATGTCTTTAGTCGGTGGACTGCTGAACAGAGCCAAAGGCATTATAGCGGCAGTGTTGGTTTATGTCCTCCTCGGGATGTTGGCATATTTCTCGCGGTATCTGGCTTTCGAACTGTTCCCGTCAGATGAAGAAATTGAATCAGCACGTAAATCTCTGGAAGACTCCCAACTGGCGAACAGCTCGGGACAACTGGCAGAAGACACGGATGGGCTCTCGCAAATCCTGACGTTTTTCTCCTTTGTGCCGATGGTGTTGCTGGTGTTGGGGGTTATCTGGACATTCCGCCTGATGTGGATTTACATTCCGTTTTCGGTGCTGATGCCTGTGAAATCCTATCTGAGAGCGGTTTCAGGCTTTATGTCCTCCGTATATATGTTGATCCTGTTTTTGGCGTCTATGGTTCCGGCAACATTTGTGGCCATTATGTTGGTTCGTGTGATCTACAACGCTACAGACGGAATGGGTGAATCGATTGTTATGCTTGGAAATTTCGTCAGCATTTTCATCAGTGTCTCGACGGAAATTACAGTAGGCCTCATCACAACAACCGCCTTTGCGTGGGTGATGCGCGGATTTTTGCCAAAGAACAAGGAATGTCTGAATGACTTCCCGAGCGAACAAGACAGATATAAGGACCAATAATAATGAAACTCTTTGTCACGGATTTTGAAGGGGTAGAACACGAACTCGAAGCCATTGAAGGATGGCGCGTGATGGAAATCATCCGTGACTATGGATTGCCGATCAAAGCCGAATGCGGCGGCGCATGTCTGTGTGGTACATGCCATGTCTATGTGGCTGACGAATGGCTGGATAAACTCTATCCGAAAACAGAAGACGAAGAAGATCGCCTCTATGAAGATGCTGTTGGTGTAGAAGACAATTCACGACTCTCATGCCAAATCCTGATGTCCGAAGAATTGGATGGCCTTAAAGTCACAATGGGACCCGGATCTCAAAAAGACTAAGCGTACAAAATTGAAAACAGAGTCGATTCGAAAAAAATATTGACCATTCGTTTTCTCTAATTTGTTCAAAATCTAATATCCTCAATCCTAATATTTTTACTTCGTGCGTTCTGCATCCGAATTTTGAAGCGATATAATCGGTATATCGAAAACAATTCCGTATTTTCTGAAACATGTCCCTCTGGCACGCAGAAAAAACTGCGTCAAAAAGGCAGTTAAAAATCAACCTATTGTTATTTTACAATCAAAATAACACAACATATTGTGTTTCTAGCCTTTGGGGAAATCCCCCGAATTTACAAGAAATTGAACGTTCCATGCGTAAACAGGAGAAAAATATGAGCCAATCCACGTCTGCAATCTTGTCTAATCCATCCCGTTTGACTGTCGTAACGGAAGAGGATCACCATGGGTTCTTAAAAACAGGCGGAACAAAAGTAGATTGCTCGGAAGCTGTCTCGGAATATGTGTCCGGTTCTGATTGGCGGATCAAGGCCAATGCCAATACAGGGTATTCCAACGCAGGGCTCATCAATAATGTTGCCGGTAAAATCATTGCCAATTACTGGTTGGATGAAATCTATTCGCCCGAAGAAGGTCGTGCCCACAGAAATGCGGATGTCCATATCCATGATCTGGATTGCCTGACGGGATATTGTGCGGGCTGGTCATTGAGGGCTTTGCTTAATGAAGGATTTAACGGTGTTAACGGACGCGTATCGTCTCGCCCGCCACGCCACTTCCGCGAAGCCTTGGGACAAATGGCAAACTTCCTCGGAATTTTGCAATCCGAATGGGCAGGGGCGCAAGCATTCAGCTCATTCGATACCTATCTCGCACCTTATGTGTTCGCAGACAATCTCTCCTTCAAGGAAATCAAGAAGGCCATTCGCCAGTTCGTGTATAATTTAAACGTTCCTGCACGCTGGGGCCAATCACCTTTTACCAACGTAACACTCGATATTACGGTTCCCGAAGACTTGGCGGACCAGTTTCCGACAGCCAATGACATTCATCTTTTCAAAAACATGGACCGTGATGACCTATTAACCAAGGCTCAACAACGCGATATGGGTATTCGTGCCTTGGAAGATTTGACCTTTAAACATTTCGCACCTGAAATGGAATTGATTGACATCGCATACTATGAAGTCATGACCGAAGGCGACAGCACAGGTCAACCGTTCACGTTCCCGATCCCGACAGTCAATATCACCGAGGATTTCAACTGGGATAGCAAAGTGGCGGCAGCCATCTTTGATAACACGGCCAAAGTCGGATCATCTTACTTCCAGAATTTTGTCGGCAGCCAATGGATGAAAAATGAAAAAGGCGAACGTGTCAGAAACCCCGAAGCCTATTCACCCGGTGCTGTACGATCAATGTGCTGTCGCTTGCAACTGGATTTGCGAGAACTCTTGCGTCGTGGGAACGGCTTGTTTGGTTCTGCTGAAATGACAGGCTCTATCGGCGTTGTCACCATCAACATGGCGCGTTTGGGGTATCGTTTTAAAGGCGATATGAACGGCTTGATAGCTGAGCTGGATCGTTTGATGGATATTTCAAAATCCACGCTCGAGAAAAAACGCGCGTTTATCCAGAGCATGTATAACCGCGGCTTATATCCTTATACCGCGCGCTATCTACCGTTCCTGCGCAATCATTTCAGCACCATCGGCGTCAACGGCATGAATGAAATGATCCGCAACTATACGGATGACCGGATTGATATTACTGATGAACGCGGTGCGGAAATGGCTCTGGCGGTTCTTGACCACATGCGCGAGAAAATGCGCGAATACCAAGAAACAAGTGGCAATCTCTATAACCTTGAAGCAACGCCTGCCGAAGGCACAACTTATCGCTTCGCCAAAGAAGATAAGAAACAGTTTGACGATATTATTCAGGCGGGCTGCGGAGATAATATATACTACACCAACTCCTCACAAATTCCCGCAGGTCACACGGATGACCCGTTTGAAGCGCTGGATTTGCAAAATAAACTACAATGCAAATATACGGGTGGTACGGTGCTTCACCTCTATATGTCTGAAAAACTTTCAAGCGCAGAAGCGTGCAAGGGCTTTGTACGCAAGGTACTGGAAAATTACCAATTGCCGTATATTACAGTAACACCTGTCTTTTCGACTTGCACAACTCACGGCTATCTGAGTGGCGAGCAGCCCGAGTGCCCGAAATGCGGAGAGAAAACAAATGTCTGGACGCGTGTCATGGGATATTTTCGCCCCGTGGACAGCTTTAACATCGGTAAGAAAGGGGAACACCGCGAACGGATTCACTTCACCGAAGATCGTGTGGAATCAAAGGACCTGTTTGCATGATGATACAAGACACTCCGATTCACGCGCTTACCCCGTTCACATTGTTGGATTACAAAGATAGAACGGCGTGTATTGTCTGGTTCTCAGGCTGCAATATGCGCTGTGCGTACTGTCATAACCCAGACATTGTGTTGGGGAACGGAACGAAATCCGAGGAAGACGTTCTGGAATTTTTGGAACGGCGCAGCGGACTGTTGGATGGGGTCGTTATATCGGGAGGCGAGGCAACCTGTTACAAAGGGCTGCCTGCCTTTCTTGAGAAAATAAAACGGATGGGCTATGAGGTTAAGCTGGATAGCAACGGAACATATCCGAATACGATTAAATATCTTTTTGAAAATCATTTGATTGATTACATGGCTCTTGACTATAAGGCATCTGCCTGTGCCTTCCAGAAAGTGACTAGAACAGGTCGCCGACTTTGGAATAACTTCCAGAACACACTCGAGTATCTGTGCGCCAATCAGAAAGGGAAGTTTGAGGTTAGGACTACGGTGCATACAGACCTGTTAAAAGAGCAGGATATTAATGCGATTATTTCCGATCTTGAAGAAAAAAACTATTCCGGCACATATTACCTGCAAGCCTATACGCATAAAGAAGATGGGACCTTAGGCCACATGCTCGATCAGGTTAAAGTTCTGGATACGGAATTGATCCAAGAGTCCCGCAAGTTCCGAATAGACTATCGGAATTTCTAAAGATTACTGAATTGTCACTTCCATATCATAAAACCGCGTATCACTTGGAGTGATGATCTCTTTGCTGGCGATATAAACGGAGTGGAGCTTGCCGTCGATCTCTTTGGTCCAGAAATCCAGAAAGCGTTTCAGCTCGGGGAATTTGGGGGCCAGATCATATTCCTGCCAAATGAAGCTTTGCAAAAGCTTGGGATGATCGGGCAGATGATAAATAATCTCGGCAGTCGTCAGCCGATAATTTTGAAGCTGCGTAATCAGATTGGCCATCTGTTCAAAACCTCCTGTTTAATGAAATCACTCTTCTGGCGATTTTACCCTTTCATCATACCACAGAATTTGTTAACGAATTTTTAACCATGATTATGAAAATGAAAATTTATACAAGGAGCGCTTAAAGCAAAAAGGAACCCGTAAAACCCTGTATAACTGACTCAAATCCTTGATTTTTTGTCACAAGCTTTTTATATGTTTACCACTCTCGAAGCGGCATAAAATTAAGCCAAAACCGAGAGGATCAGGGGCTTTGTGAAAGCTGACCCTCAGGTTCATAAAGCCTGCTTGTTTAACCTTAAAAATAGAAGGAACTACAAAATGAAATTTCGTCCTTTACATGATCGTGTCTTGTTAGAGCGCATTGAAGAGGATTCAAAAACCGCTGGCGGGATCATTATCCCTGACTCGGCTAAAGAAAAGCCGATGAAAGGAAAAATCCACGCGGTTGGAAATGGCCTCCGTGATGAAAGCGGCAAAGTCATTCCTCTTGATGTGAAAGAAGGAGACGTTGTCCTGTTCTCTAAATGGTCCGGTACTGAAGTCACCATCGACGGCAAAGAAATGCTGGTGATGAAAGAGTCCGACATTATGGGCGTAATCGCTGCCTAATTGACCGAAAACCAATAGCTAGAATTTTAAGGAGAAAATCATGGCTGCTAAGGAAATTAAATTTTCGACAGAAGCTCGTCGTAAAATGTTGCGTGGTGTAGACACCATCGCTGACGCTGTAAAAGTAACACTCGGCCCAAAAGGCCGTAACGTCGTAATCGCCCGTTCATTCGGTGCACCACGCACCACCAAAGACGGTGTGTCTGTTGCCAAGGAAATCGAACTGCAAGACGGTTTCGAGAATATGGGCGCACAAATGGTGCGTGAAGTGGCTTCTAAAGCCAACGACCAAGCCGGTGACGGTACAACGACTGCAACCGTTTTGGCCCAAGCGATCATTCGCGAAGGTATCAAGGCTGTAGCTGCCGGTATGAACCCGATGGATGTCAAACGCGGGATCGATATGGCTGTGACAACATGCGTAGAGGCATTGAAATCTTCTGCGAAAAAAGTTGAAACCAACCAGCAAATCGAACAAGTCGGTTTTGTATCTGCGAACGGTGATGCCGACATCGCGAAGAAACTGGCCGAAGCAATGGAAAAAGTCGGTAAAGAAGGCGTCATCACAGTTGAAGAAGCCAAATCTTTGGAAACCGAATTGGAAGTTGTTGAAGGGATGCAATTCGATCGCGGATACTTGTCTCCGTACTTCGTAACCAATCCTGAGAAAATGGTTTGCGAACTTGAAAACCCGTACATCCTGTTGAACGAGAAAAAACTCTCCAACCTGCAAGCGATCTTGCCTGTATTGGAAGCTGTTGTTCAATCCGGTCGTCCGTTGTTGATCGTGGCAGAAGACGTTGAAGGCGAAGCACTGGCAACCCTCGTGGTGAACAAACTGCGCGGTGGTCTGAAAGTGGCTGCTGTTAAGGCTCCAGGCTTTGGTGATCGTCGTAAAGCAATGCTCGAAGACATGGCAATCCTGACCAACGGTCAAGTGATTTCCGAAGATCTGGGCATCAAGCTTGAAAACGTAACCCTCGATATGCTGGGTTCTGCCAAGAAAATCCGTATCAGCAAAGACGAAACCACCATCGTTGACGGTGCTGGTGCTTCTGCTGATATTGAAGCACGTTGCAACCAGATCCGCGCACAAGTCGAAGAAACCTCTTCTGACTATGATCGTGAAAAGCTGCAAGAACGTCTGGCTAAATTGGCTGGCGGTGTTGCTGTGATCCGTGTTGGCGGTGCAACTGAAGTTGAAGTGAAAGAGCGTAAAGACCGCGTTGACGATGCAATGCACGCAACCCGTGCTGCTGTTGAAGAAGGTATCGTCCCTGGTGGCGGAACAGCACTTCTGTATGCATCCAAATCTTTGGACAGCGTCAAAGGTGAAAACGCAGACCAACAAGCCGGTGTGGACATCGTCCGTCGTGCAATTCAGGCTCCTATCCGCCAGATCGTCGAGAACGCTGGTAAAGAAGGCTCTGTGATCGTCGGCAAGCTCTTGGAGCAATCCAGCGTCACATACGGTTATAATGCCCAGAGCGACCAATATTGTGATCTGATTCAAGAGGGGATCATCGACCCTGTGAAAGTGGTTCGTTCCGCTCTCCAAAACGCAGCATCTGTTGCGGGCCTCATGATCACCACCGAAGCCATGATCTGCGAACTTCCTAAGGAAGAAAGTGCAGGCGGTGCCGGTGCTGACGCTATGGGCGGCATGGGCGGTATGGGCTTCTAAGTCGGTCCATAATCCGATAAAAATTCAAAAGGCCGGTTTTCCGGCCTTTTTTTGCAGCTGTAACCCTTTAATTTAGTTGTGGGAATTCAGGCAAGCTTCATTGAAATTAAACGTCTAGAGGATAAGATAATCGGTATGAATCAGGAACAAGACGATCAAAAAGCCGCCCCACAGCAGGGGACCCCGCAGGAAAATAAGACATCCGGCGGAATCGTCGAGGCATCTTTGCGGGAATTCAAAAAAAGCAAAGTGATTCCACAGCCGCTGATATGGCTGATTATCTTGGCTCTGGTTCTCTCTCTTCTCGTCGGCGGAATGCTCTCCTATATGAAAGATCGCGCCTTAGAGAATGCAACAGGCCCTCTGGTCAGGTTGGAATCCTCTGAAATGTACGCCAAGTTTGATCAGGAACAACTCCGCTCCTATTTCAGTGGCGTGTGGACTTATCAGACTGAAGATGTCGCGATGTCTTTAAGCATGGTGGACGATAAATTTGAATTGATTGTTGCACCGGCCAGAGTTCCGGGTGTGCGGTATTTTATGCGCGGAACTTTCTTCATTAACGGAGATGTGCTGGTCCTCGAGAAAAAGAATAATTTGGGATATTCGTACGATCCGGATAAGCGATGGTTGCGCTATATTCCGATCTCGATGAACAACGTCAATATCCGGTATGAACTTGTTCAAAGAGATATGATCTGGACTTTTTCTGATGACGAGAGTGAGCATATCCGTGGCGGTGCAAATGAATTCTTCTCCGGAAAATATAACAAAGTCGAGTGGAAAAAACGCTGATGCCGGAGCTGCCTGAAGTCGAAACCGTGATGAACGGACTAAGGCAATTTCTTCTGGGTAAAAAAATAGTTCGTGCCAAATTATTCACACCGAAAATCAGAAATATTGTTCCGAAAAAAATCTCTAAAACTGTTGAAAATCATAGGGTTTTAGGCGTTTATCGACGTGCAAAATATATGGTGTTCGACATGGATGACGGGCACTCCATCATCGTGCATTTGGGAATGACAGGAGTGTTTCGAACAATACTTCCCAACCAAAAAAAATTTGAAAAAGATATTCATGATCATTTCCTCATGCAAACCGAAGACGGTGTCGAAATCGTATTTCGCGACCCGCGTCGCTTCGGTGTTTTGGATGTCTTAAAAACAGAAGAAGTATCCCGATCAAAATATCTCGGGCATCTCGGAATAGAACCTTTGTCGCGCGAGTTCACTGCAAAAAAATTACATGCCGATCTTGCGCGCCGCAGCTTGCCGATCAAGCAAGCAATCATGGACCAAAAAATTGTCGTGGGTGTCGGGAATATTTATGCGAGTGAAGCTCTATTCAAATCACGCATCGACCCGCGGCGTGCAGCCAATACTCTGGATGAGAGTGAACTTACAACCTTGGTCAAAAACATAAAATCCGTTTTGCGCGAAGCGATCAAAAACGGAGGAAGCACATTGCGCGACTATCGCAACATCGGTGGTGAGCGCGGGTACTTTCAGATGCATTTTGAAGTCTATGACAGGGAAGGGAAACCATGCCCTGATTGCACATGTGACTGGGAAAAAATAGGCGGGATCAAAAGAATTGTGCAAGGAAGTCGTTCGACATTTTACTGTGAAACCAAACAGAGGTAATGTCGTATAGGCAAGGGATTCCCGAACGAGGAGGGGATATGACCGGAAGAAAAACAAGACTGGGAACGTTGTTTTTGACGTATATGACCGGTGCGCTGATCGCTTCGACAGGGGCTGTTTTGGCCCAAAATACCCCTGAAAAACAGGGTAATTCCGGTATTCCTGCCACAAGTCAGGATCAGGTTTATGTGACAAGTTTGTCCGATATTCCGGTTATGGATGGCCTGACTGAGCTTCATGACGAAGGATATATGTTTGATGCCCCTGAAGGGCGGGTGGTCCAAGTGGTCCTTTTTGGTAATAAAATTACCGCAGAAACAGTTCGGAATTACTACAATCAAGTATTCCCGCAATTGGGCTGGACAGCGCGGAAATCTGGCGTTTTTGTGAGGTCGGGGGAGCAACTCACTGTAGCAATTGAAGAAAATAAAGATGGGACTGTCGTGATTTTGGAGGTCTCTCCCGAGTCGGACCAAAAATGACTTTTTGGCAAGAACTTTTTTTTACATTTTTTTACACCAAGTTTCTTGACATCTGGGGATAACTCGGCTTAAAACATCCCCTGTTAGCAAGACAACTTAATAAAAAATTGAAAGAGTTTTCGAATGGCCAATCATGTTTCGGCAAAAAAGCGTACAAGACAAAACGCGAAGCGTGCAATTATTAACAGTGCAAACCGCAACCGTATTCGTACTTTCGTCAAGAAAGTAGAATTGGCGTTGAGTGCTGGTGATGCAGCCGCTGCCGAAGCCGCTTTGAAAGCAGTTCAGCCTGAATTGCAAAAAGGCGTAAACAAAGGTGTTATTCACAAGAAAACAGCATCTCGCAAGTTGTCTCGTCTGTCTGCTCGCGTCAAAGCAGCTAAATCTCAGTAATCATATTTTTGGAGAGGTCATTCTCTCCATTCTAAAATCCTGTGTTTGCGATGCAAATCGCAAGGACGTTTTGTCGCCTTGTCATTTGGCGATGGGTATCTATGCTCGATTGAATGCAGCAACTTGGTTCTGATTTTATAGAGAAACGATGCCCGATCTGCGTTTAAAAGCAAGAGGGAGACAATCCCCCGTTTCTTATGTGACGCGCTACGATGCCGGACATCATAAGAAAGACCTTTAAGAAGGTGTGGCAGAAACGAAAGTCTTGAGAGAAAAGCCTTTCGGTCTGGGTGGAACAACCACCGCTCTGTGAGAGATTTTGAGCGTGTCGGTTGTTAGTGATAAATGCAACAAGTGGGAGAAATATCGAATGTCTGAGTTCGGGGGAAATAAAGCATCAGTTGTGTCACTTTACGGTCAGGCTCTGGCTCCGGAGACATTTGATCCGACACCTGAAGTTCGTGCACTCTGGGAAAAGGTGTACAACAATATGCGCGAAGAGTTCGGCGAAGCCATCTTCCGCAGCTGGCTGAAACCTATGGCCTTGCAAGCCTGCTATCATGGAACATTAGAAGTGTCGGTTCCGACACGCTTTATGAAAGACTGGATCTCCACACATTATGTCGAACGTATTCGTCAAATGTGCAAAGAAGCGGGTGAAGGCATTGAACGCCTTGAGATCGTTGTTGTCCACGGACACGCCTCTGAAGAGATCAAGGAAGAAGAAGCTCCGAAAGCTCTGAAATCAAACGTCAACGAACTGGCTGAAAAGCTTGATCTGTCATCTCCTCTGGACCCGCGTTTCAAATTCGAAACCTTTGTCGTCGGAAAATCGAATGCATTGGCGCACGCCGCTGCAAGCCGCGTTGTGGAATGCAATGTACCGTTCAACCCGCTCTTCATCTATGGCGGTGTTGGTTTGGGTAAAACCCACCTGATGCACGCCATCGCTTGGGAATTGAAAGAAAAGCAACCTGAAAAGGTGGTCATGTATCTCTCTGCCGAGAAATTCATGTACCAGTTTGTCAAAGCAATCCGTGCGCAAGATACAATGACCTTTAAGGAAATCTTCCGCTCTGTTGATGTACTGATGATTGATGACATCCAATTCATTGCAGGAAAAGATTCCACACAAGAAGAGTTCTTCCACACATTCAATGCACTGGTTGACCAGAATAAACAGATCATTATCGCAGCTGATCGCGCTCCAAGCGAACTCCAAGGAATTGATGAACGTCTGCGCTCCCGTATGTCTTGGGGCTTGGTGGCAGATATTCATGCCAGCACCTACGACCTGCGCCTGGGCATTCTGAAGACCCGTAGCGTTCAATTGGGTGTCGAAGTGCCTGAGCCTGTACTGGAATTCTTGGCTCTGAAAGTCACATCGAATATTCGTGAGCTGGAAGGTGCGTTGAACCGTATCGTGGCACATGCCGACGTGACAAAATCGGAAATCACCCTGGAATCAACACAAGATGTCTTGCAAGACCTGTTGCGCTCCAGCGATCGCCGCATCACGATCGACGAAATTCAGCGCCGTGTTGCTGAACATTATAACGTACGTATTGCAGATATGCATTCCTCACGTCGCGCCCGCTCTGTAGCACGCCCACGTCAAGTAGCGATGTATCTGGCAAAGCAATTGACGGCACGCTCTTTGCCTGAGATCGGACGTAAGTTCGGTGGTCGTGATCATACGACAGTGATGCATGCTGTTAAAAAGGTAGATGAGTTGATTGCCGAGGATCCGTCTTTCGCACAAGACGTAGAAGTCTTGCGCCGTACCCTGACGGGCTAGGCCTGACCATATAAGAATTCATTCAGGAAAAACCCGCCGATAAGGCGGGCTTTTTTTGTTATGGGGCAGAAACCTGTCTGCCTGGTAAACTAATAACAACTTTAGGGCCGCGATCTCTATCGGCTTTCCAAGCCCGTTTCATCTCAAGAAGATCATAAAATTGAAAATCCACATAGCTTGGTTTTGTCTCTAATGGGCGACCGTGGTGGATGTGGACGGTCAGGCAACCCGGATGATGCTCTTTGATAACTCTGAGATTGGCATCGGTATCTTCCTGAAATGTCCCGTCATTCGGGTCAACGCCCATAGCTTCAAAACTGCTCTCAACGAGAGCCGGGGACAAATGTTTTAACTGGAACTCGGATTGCTCAAGACCACAAATAGCACTCTCTTGGAAAAAATCACGGATGCCCATCTGCTCGACTAAAGGGAACAGCAGATTTTCTCGGCAGCTATGGCTGGCAATACCTTGCGGAATTATGCCGTGCGTAATGTTAAATGCCTCTTTGAGGTCGAGCCTGTTTTTAACAAGCTGCGGGTAATGCTGAAGAAATGCTGCTTTAACACGTGTGTTATAAGCGTGGTAAATCGGAACAACGATGTCCTCTCTGGAAATTCCGTGCTGAGCCCCCCAAAGACAAAAACTTGTAAATGTATCTCTATATCTTTGGTATCCGTTATCAGCCAAATGAATAGCCGCATCACGGGTCAGGCCTGCTTTTTTCAAGACTGGAATGGACAGGGCGGCATCTGCCAAAGCCGCCACACAAAAAGCGTTATAATCTTCAAATAATTTGGCATCATAGAAAACATTGTCAAAATCAGAGACATGGGCGAGGGATGAGCTTAAGCGGCGCTTTGGCATATAGATAGAGTGTCCTAAGTCAGATTTTAAGGGTATGGGTTGTAATATTATGAATACTCGAGAGCGTCAATAAAATTATGCATAAAGCCTGTGGGAAACTTGCCACAAGCTATAGAAAGGCTTGGCTCAGGCGATTCGAGCGGCTATATTTTCTTATCACATAAGAATCAGTTTTGAAGGAAGAGGACTCCTCAATGAAGTTTAGCATTGATCGCGCCGCATTACTCCGCGCATTGGCACACGTACAAAGCGTTGTTGAACGCCGTAGCACTATCCCGATTTTGTCCAACGTCCGCCTGAAAGCCGATGACGGCATGTTGTCCTTGGCAACCACTGACATGGATATTGAGATCACCGAAGCAATTGCGGCAGACGTAGAAAAATCCGGCGAGACAACAGCTCCGGCTGTCACGCTTCACGACATCGTTCGTAAAATGCCAGACTCTGCAAAGGTGACAATCGAACTCGATCCGTCAGGCAATTTTATCACTGTTCGTGCTGGTCGTTCTGACTTCCGCCTGAGCTGCTTGCCTGTTTCCGACTTCCCGCAATTCGGTGGCGGAGATTATCCAGTATCATTCTCAACTCGTGCTGCGGATTTGCGTGCTCTGATCGATCGTACAAAATTTGCGATGTCCTCTGAAGAAACCCGTTACTATTTGAACGGTATCTATCTGCACGCCGCAGAAAATGAAGGCGTAGAGGTTCTTCGCGCCGTATCGACCGACGGTCACCGTTTGGCTCGTTTTGAAATGCCGTTGCCGGAAGGCGCAGCCGGGATGCCGGGTGTGATCGTCCCGCGTAAAATGGTTTTGGAACTTGGTAAATTGTTGGAAGAAGCTGCCGACGAGATTAAAATCAGCCTGTCTGAAAACAAAATCACCGTAGCCTTTGATCACATCGTTTTGACATCCAAACTGATTGACGGGACATTCCCTGACTATCAACGTGTGATCCCACAAGGAAATGATAAGATTATCGAAGTTGACCCGAAAATCTTCTCAAGCGCGATCGACCGTGTATCCACGATCTCTGACGGAAAATCCCGTGCGGTTAAAATCACATTGAACGGAAAAACCTTGACCTTGTCTGCAAACTCTCCGGAAGCAGGCAGCGCGAAGGAAGAAATCGAAGTCAGCAGTGATGCGCCGGATATCGAAATTGGCTTTAATGCGCGCTATTTGCTCGACATTACATCCCAAGTCGATAACGAAGGCGGTTGCCGCTTGTCCTTCTCCGACCCGAGCGCCCCAACCATCATTCAGGACACCAGTGACCCAAGCTCATTGTATGTTCTGATGCCGCTGCGCGTGTGATCTTAAGGCATGACCGCAATCACAGAACTTAGACTGCGGAATTTCCGATCTTATACCGAGGCCTGTCTCACCGGACTGGCCTCGTCCTTTGTCGTACTGACAGGCGATAACGGAGCAGGGAAGACAAATATTCTTGAAGCAATTTCTCTTTTATCTCCCGGTAAAGGCCTGCGCTCTGCAGATTTGACTGATTTCCAAAACCGCGAGATGCGTGTTCCGTGGGGCATTACCGCACGTGTAAACACGGGATATGGCGAAATTGCCGTAGGTACGGGAAAAGATACAGAAAAAAACCGCAGAACCGTGACCATTCAAGGAGAGCAAGCCAAAAGCCAAAGCGCGCTGTCCGAATATTTCTCGTGCTTGTGGCTCACCCCGCAAATGGATCGTCTCTTTATTGATGCGTCCGGCGCCCGCCGTCGTTTTTTGGACCGTATGGTCTTCACCTTTGATGCGGGGCACGCAGGGCGGATCACCCGCTTTGAAAATGCGTTAGCCCAGCGCTCAAAGTTATTGAAAGACGGGAATGCCAGCCCCGTATGGCTGGATTCACTGGAAAAACAAATGGCCGAAACGGCAGTGGCGGTAGCGGCTGCGCGGATTGACTTCGTGGACCGATTGCAAAAAGTCTGTGATCGCCGCCCCTCTAAAGACTTTCCGATTTCCGAACTTGCTTTAGGAGGCTTGGTAGAGGAGGGATTGCAACGCGGAAGTGCTCTCTCTGTCGAAGAAGAATACAGATCACATTTGAAAAAATCCCGTGCCGAGGATGGAATTAACGGCGGAGCATCGGCAGGAATTCATCGCACGGATTTTTGCATTACCTACCGGGAAAAAAATATGCCCGCACATGAATGCTCGACCGGTGAACAAAAAGCATTATTGATCGGGATTGTTTTGGCGCACGCTGATCTTATAAATGCCGAAAAAGGATCACCTCCCATTTTACTCTTGGATGAGGTTGCTGCACATTTGGACCCAAGTCGGAGGAAGTCTTTATATGACCTTCTTTCCCATATCGGCGGACAGGTTTGGATGACGGGAACGGAAGCTGAAATCTTCCGCGGCGTTCCCGAAAAATCATCATTTTTTACAGTCGATTCCGGTCATTTTTTGCCTCAAAAAGCAGCATAAAATCCGCATAAAAAACGGGGAAAAAACCGCTTTTTTTGGTGGTCTTTTTTGCCCGTTCTGATATAACAGACTTTCCTATAAAAACCCCAGAAATCCAAGGGAAAACCGCGCTATTAAGGCGTCTTTAAGGTAGTGAAAATATGTCAGAAAATGCCCTGAAAAACGAGAACGACAAGAATGAGGCAGCAAATGCCTATGGCGCAGACTCGATTAAGGTTCTAAGAGGGCTGGATGCTGTCCGTAAACGTCCCGGAATGTATATCGGGGATACGGATGACGGTACTGGTCTGCACCACATGGTTTATGAAGTCGTCGACAACGCGATTGACGAATCTTTGGCGGGTCACTGCGACGAAATTTTGGTTCAGATCAATGCAGATGGGTCTGTAACAGTCCGCGATAACGGACGTGGTATCCCTGTCGGTATTCACCCTGAAGAAGGCGTGTCCGCAGCAGAAGTTATCATGACCAAACTCCACGCGGGTGGTAAGTTCGACCAGAACTCCTATAAAGTTTCTGGTGGTCTTCACGGTGTGGGTGTGTCGGTGGTGAACGCGCTCTCCGACCATCTGGATTTGCGCATCTGGCGCGAGGGAAAAGAATGGTTCGTGCGTTTCAGAAACGGCGAAGCCGAAGCACCACTTCGTGAAGTAAAACCTCATGATGGGCGTAACGGAACAGAAGTCACATTCCTGCCGTCTCCGAATACCTTTACCCATACGGATTTTGATTTCGGAACCTTGCAAGACCGCTTGCGCGAACTGGCTTTCCTGAACTCTGGCGTGAATATCCTGCTCCGTGATGAACGCAGTGAGGAGCCTCAAGAAGTGCGCCTTTATTTTGAAGGCGGGATTGAAAGCTTTGTTCAGTATTTGAACCGCAATAAAACGGCAATTTTCCAACCGTCTATTGCCGTCAATTATAAAGGCGAAACCATCACAGTTGAAGCCGCGATGGAATGGACGGACTCGTATCACGAAACCATGTTGTGCTTTACCAATAACATCCCGCAACGCGACGGTGGGACACACTTGGCTGGGTTCCGTGGTGCATTGACACGTCTGATTACAAAATATGCTGAAGAAAACGGCCTGACCAAAAAAGCCAAAGATTTGTCGATCTCCGGTGAGGATATGCGCGAAGGACTAACCTGCGTGCTCTCGGTCAAAGTTCCTGATCCGAAATTCTCCTCCCAAACCAAAGACAAATTGGTGTCTTCCGAAGTGCGCCCAGTTGTGGAGCAGGCAATCATGGAAGGCGTCGGCACATGGCTTGAGGAGCATCCGACCGAAGCCAAAAAGATCATTTCAAAAATGATTGATGCGGCCTCCGCTCGTGAAGCAGCCCGTAAAGCGCGTGAGCTTTCTCGTCGTAAAGGCGTGATGGATATTTCGAACTTGCCGGGTAAACTGGCGGATTGTCAGGAACGTGATCCTGCGCAATCAGAAATCTTCATCGTGGAGGGTGATTCCGCGGGTGGGTCTGCAAAGCAAGGCCGTAACCGTCGTAATCAGGCTATCCTCCCGCTGCGTGGTAAGATTTTGAACGTCGAACGCGCGCGTCTTGATAAAATTCTCGGCTCTCAGGAATTAGGAACACTGATTACTGCTCTGGGAACAGGGATTCATGACGAATTGAACGTTGATAAAATCCGCTATCACAAAATCATCATCATGACTGATGCGGACGTTGACGGATCGCACATCAGAACATTGCTGCTGACATTCTTCTATCGCTATATGCCTGAGGTTATTTCTCGCGGCTATCTCTATATCGCGCAACCGCCGCTGTATAAGGTGAAACGCGGTAACTCCGGAGAGCTATATTTGAAAGATGATCCTGCGCTTGAAAATTATTTGCTCGAAGAAGCTGCACAAGAAATGATCTTCACCGATTATAAAGGTGTTGCACGTTCGGGCCGCGATTTTCTTGATCTCGTACAAAAAGCCCGCTCTTTGCGCTCCGCCATCAACAACCTGAATGTCCGTGTTGGAAATTCATATCTGGTTGAACAAGCCGCAGTGACAGGAGCCTATGACGCGTCTGCTTTACAAGACGTTGAAAAAGGAACGGCAATTGCCAAGGCACTCGAAACCCGCCTTAATGAATTTGCTCTGCGCAATGAAAAAGGCTGGGCTGTCGCATTTGATGAAGGGGAAGGGTATAAACTGACCCGCACCTTGCGCGGCGTGACGGAAATGATCCGTATCGGTGCTGAGTCTATCAATTCTCCCGATGCCGTTCGTGTTCAGGGCTTGTTGGCATGGGTTAATGAAAACTTTGGTGGAGCAGGCGATCTGACAGCCAAAGGCAAAGACATTTGCAAAGTCTCAGGCCCGCTCAATTTGCTCAACACCGTTCTGGAATATGCGCGTAAAGGATTGCAAATCCAGCGATACAAAGGTCTCGGTGAGATGAACCCTGAACAACTCTGGGAAACCACTCTCGATCCTGAAGTCCGTTCTTTGTTGCAGGTCAAAATTGATGATGCCGTCGAAGCCAACGACATTTTCTCAACCCTCATGGGTGATATTGTTGAGCCACGCCGCGACTTCATCCAACAAAACGCGCTGAAAGCAACGAACATTGATGCGTAATGCACATTAGATGAAACAGATAAAAGAAAAGGTGGCATCTGCCACCTTTTTTCTTGGAATTAAAAGCGATGATTACCGCGCAATCAAAACATGTTGATAGATATAAAGCGCGGGGTCTGATCCGGATGCTTTATAACAGAAATCCATCTTTCCTTCGAGATCGGCAACCGTGTCCCCGAGCGTCGTTGTCGATGTGCTGAGATCGCCATCATAATAGTCAATGGCTGGAATATTATCTTCAACGGGCGGCACATTGTTCGGGTTGTCGATATTAAAGGAATTATTTATCGACCGACAAACTGCCATTTTTAACCCATAAAAGGAAATAACCAGATCAGGTTCTGTGCTTCCCAGTGATTCAACAATAACTTTTGCAGGGAATATAGCTCCGGCCATCGGAGCGCTCCCGTTCAAAAGATAATTGTCGATGATATAACTTGATCCGACAGGGGCAGCACGAACTTTGCCGCCGGCAGGGTCAAATATTTCACATGTTGCGACACTGCAATTCGCATTCCCTGTATAGATTGTTCCGCCTGACGCACTAAGTGTCGTGACGCTATTGGTAAACCCAAGATCAGCTTCTGAAACTTCATTGAGGAGCATTTTGTTAACAGCACGATCAATAGTCTTGGCATAGGAAATGATTTCTGACGCACCAACTTTTGCTGTCTTGTCGTCAATATCCCCTGACTTTTGCTGCATACTGCGTGTGTAGGTTATCCCAAGAATACCAAACAGGATAACCCCGATAAAGACATAGATCAAAGCACTTCCCCGTTGGGATGGTCCGTGGGGGGAAGGAAGGGGAAACTGTGAAGGTATCTGTGTCATAAGCTCTATGAATCCGTATTGCTGGTCTGCTCGTCATCCGTAGAACGGAAGATGGATTCTCTGGCTTTGCGGGCCGCATCTTCCAGAACATGTTTGGTATCTTCATCAAGATCAACGGCAGCCTCAGCCTTCTCGACAAAGTCCATCCATGATGTTCCTGTCGGGATTTCGTCGGCATCGTCACTATCAGTTGCAGCTGGCGCGGCAGCCTGATCGGGTTTGCTTGTAAACGCGCCCATCGGATTTCCGCCATTGGCATTGGATTGAGCTGAAGAAGAAGCGGCAGGTTTCGCAACAGGTTTTGCTTCTTCAATCTCGTCCAGATTATGCGCAAGACTGTAAACCGAAACCAGACCGAACGTACCGCTGTCAATCATCGGAGCCTGAACATTCTCGGCAAGATCAAGAGCGTTGCAAAGGGCAGCAATCTCGGCAGAGGTTGGAAGGTTGACATCAGCCTTCATAGCTGTCCAGCCTTTTTTAACCATCTTATCGCGCAACTTGGTAATGGCGGACATATGTTTCATCGCTGTTTCATCAACAGGCGGCAAAGCTACATAACGTGTAACACGCATCGCCTTGGCATGTCCCGGATCAGAGAAGAAGAACTTCACATCGACAACAGCTTCACCGAACGCAATAACAGCTTGTCCTTCTTTGAATCCACGCACAGCGTCATAGTTGGCACGTCCGCGTGTCTGGACACTGGCCTGCATGTTATCAGAGTAAGAGTGAGAAAGGCTTCCGGCCTCAGTTGCAAAGCCGGACACCTCTGTCACAAACGACGAACCAACAGTCTTTTCAAAGAATTCTTTGGTTTGTGTCGGGTCTTCCAACTTACCGAAGATCTTGATGTTACAGTTCGCAGCAATCGAACGGGCTTCTTCCTTCACACGTTTTTCCAACGCAGGCAAATCCTGTGCGGAGAAGATCATAGAGAACCCGAGAGAACGAGCCTGTGCCGCCATAACCGCCATACCTTGCGCCGCATAGTAACCGACCTCATCAAAGATCGTCATAAACGGTGTCGCAGAGTTTGTCGGTTTGTTCTCGATAACGGTGGCGCTATCACCTTCAACAGTTGCACCCAAAGAGGCACCCATCATCCCTTTGATTGTCGCGGAAACAATTTTACCCAAGTTCGCAGCTTCATCTGCGGACTTTTCGAGAGCAGGGATCAGAACAATCAGAATACGACGGTTCAACACAACGTCGAGCATATCAACGTCAGCAGCCTGCGCATCAAAGATGTATCCATAGTCATCCGCCAAAGATTGCAAGGAACGGGTAAACTGCATCGACAGATAACCGTGCTGCGTTTTGGCAGTGGTGGTATCAATCATCGGCTGATCAGGCCCCATAGGTTTGTCGCGTCCTTCGTCATCAAAAGCAGCATCAACATAACCAGGCAATGTTTCCAGATAACCTTTAAGACCTTGGCGCAAATGATCGGGAATGCTCTCGTCACGAGAGAGTTTCACAATGCTCCCCAATGTCAAATTCTGGCGGATGGTTCCGACACTCATCGGAAGGTCAAGGAAGTCACGACGCCATGTCAGAACAGGAAGCAGCGAGCCGATCAAGGAAACCGCACGTTCTTTCCACATCGCGTTGTCACCCTCGGCATCCGGCATCAGGGAAACCAGCATTTGGGTCAGATAGGATGCAGAACCGCTCGAAAACGGGTTCATGGTATTGGAAGGCGCTTTGCGGTCCGAGTTACCCGTCATATAGTTGAGGACGAGCAAGTCATCATCACGTCCGAAGCGACGAACAAGAGAAGACAGCGCAGACCACAAGTCGGTATCGGCTTTACCGTCAATGTAAACAAACCCTGAACCCCAGGCGAGAGCATTTGTTGCCATACCGCGAAGTCCGACAGTTTTACCCGAACCTGTTGTCCCAAGATAAAGAACGTGGGTACGCGCATCAGAGTTACTGAACCAGACTTCCTCACGTTTCGGGTCTGTGTTTCCGAGGAACAAGATCCCCTCGGCTTCACCGCTACGGGCATTCTTGTCTTTGTGTTTACTTCCCAATGGGAGTTTGAAAGGCAGGGATTTATCGCGACCGCGCAGCCAAAGATAATAAAGGAGACCTGATACAACAACCAAGTCAGCCCATTCCATCATGGTGGAGTTGAACTGGATAGCAACGCCCATCAGGAAGAAGACGGCAAAAGAGTTTGTAGGGTTCTCCAGCCAATCTGCGATCCTGACGCCTAACGGACGGGCGTCCCGGAGGAGCGACTTATGTTTGACTTCATATTTTGAGTCGAGTGCCATCTTGTGCTATCTCCCTTCCAGAAAATCTTCGGCATTCATAGGCTGACTAACAGTAGAGCCTGAAGCGGAAGAGGTTGCAGATGATGACGTATCAATGCCGGCAAACATACGGATCATTGAAGATGTAATCAGAAACAGAATGACAAACAGAACCAGCGCAGAAGAAACATAGGCCAATGGTTTATAAACGTAGGTCTTTATCTTTGTATCATCGCTCTGTCCTGATCTGATAACAGGAACAGAATAATCGTAAGGCATACCGCGTGACCGATCAGAAGCGGGCATATCTCCGTAAGAACGGAACTGCCCTTGTGCTTTTTCCATGGCAGAAGAAATACTCATCAGCGCCCGTACGGCATCTTCTTTCTTCTGGTAGCGTGCAATCTCGAGCACATCAGCACGTGGTGTTTTAAGGACCAGAGAAAATTCATTATCATTATCCGCAGGACGAACTTCCATAGCAGAAGATTTCGCCTGCCCGATTTCCATTTGCCAAACAACCGGAGATACGGCATCAGGCAAAGATAAAATCAGAATACCGTCAACGACTTTAGCGTGGGGAGAGAATTTTTCGGCCATAATAATTCCTTTAAAAATGTTCTAGCTGCCTCTGACCTTTTTGATCGCGCGCTTTTTAGAGTTGGAGTAATCCAGTGGAGGGATAGGGCGAGCATTATCCGAAGACATATATTCGCAAATTGCTTTCACAGCATCTTCCATCTTTGGACGTGGAATAGGGCGCTGTGCCATCTTCTCGGCTTTGAAGTGGCATAAAGCACCCAGTGCTTCAAGGTGGAACGCCTGACGTCCCAGATTGTTGAGTGGATACCACAATGTTCTATCGAACGCACGCAACCACAAGAATTGCGCAGGCGCCAAAACACCGCCTTCTTCGCGGGCCGTCAACAAGCCGCGAACAATGGCTGTGTTCTCATAGGCATGTTGGTTACATTTCGAAAGAGTTTTTCCGGACAAGTCACGGTTCTTCAAAACTTTACGCGCTTCGCGCACGAGAGATGAATCGAGTTTTAATCCGCGACCGATCGACCAGCACTGTGCCAGTCGTCCGAGCATTTCATCAGACTCGCGTCTTTTGCGCACGGCTTTCAAACAAAATGCGGCCAGCAAAACCTGACGATCCGGAGACAAGTGCATAGGCCCGCGCCATGGCGCGCCAAGTTGTTTCATAAAGCAGCGTGAAGCCGCAGCTTCATCAACTTTTCCATCAGGGGCGGGAATGTCATTATACGCAAGCCATTCTTCAGGTCCCAAGGCTTCGGCAAAAGGAGGAAGCTCCGCAGGAACAGGGGATCCCGGTGGGCGCGGGGGTTGGTTCGCCGGATTAAAGGCGTGGAAAGGTTCAATAATCGGAAAGTTTTTTCTCTGACGATTAATCAACGTATCCAAAGAAAGCGTCGTACGATAATGGGTCTTTGGACCTTTCATATACGCCCAGAACGCCAGAAAAATCAGGATAGCTGAAAACAAATAGCGCATCGGGGATAAGGCAGCGACGGCAATATTGTCCATCACAGTTTCATTGAGCTGCGTTTTATCAAGTTCCGAGGCCAGATCACGAATAGGACCGAGCATTCCGATCGGGCCGTCATCACTGACAATCTCGTGATCATCGCCCAGAAAGACACTGGACACATGCATCTCTCCAACGCGCATCCAACGAACGCCGCTACGAATATTATCTGCCTGAAAAATCCAGAGCAGGACCAGAAGACCAAAAATAACGAGGGCAAGAATCGCCCAGCCGATCGCGTTGTTATAACCACTATTTGCGTTTTCTGACACGAGCTACCGCCTAAATACTATGAAAATTACCAAGGGGCCCCGTCTAGGGGGCATTCCATGCTGAATTATTTAGCAAATTCCCCGTTAAAATGCCAGTCCAGACTATAGGTCTATAGTACATTATGAATATTTCCTGTGAATAAAAAAAGAAGTTGCACGAAACTCTTTTCAAACACGAAAAAATATGTATTATGCCCAAACTTTCGGGGAAAACCCGAGCGGCAGTTATAAATTGCCATAATATTTAAAGCAGTATATTTTAGTGGTGTGCCGGCTTAGCACAGTGGTAGTGCAGCGGTTTTGTAAACCGAAGGTCGCGGGTTCAAATCCTGCAGCCGGCACCATTAAAAAATCCCCCGTTTGGGGGATTTTTTAATGGTCTGGTCTGAAAGACTGACCCGCAAGCTATATCACTCCTCATAATTCTCGCGGTTTTTATGGATTTCGGCCCCGTGCTGTTGTGACCAGTCGGACAAGGCATCAACGGGCTTTTTAAGGGAATATCCCAGCTCGGTTAGTTCATATTCCACGCGTGGCGGCACTTCGGCGTAAACTGTCCGCTTGATAAGGCCTGATTTCTCAAACTCGCGCAAATGCTTGGTTAGCTCGCGCTGGGTAATGGTCACGAGCTTCTTTTGAATCTCGCTAAATCTTAAAGGACTCCCTTGGGCATGGGCCAGAGTATAGAGAATCTTGACCGACCATTTATTGGCAATCAGCCCCAAAGCTATAAAGGCAGGGCAGACGCCATGCTCTTGATCCGGTGACTGTAAATATTTTTTTCCGCTGATACCCATTGAAAAACCTCATTAATATACAAAAAGATACTTAGTGTTTTAAAATAGCCTTCTTCCCAATCCGTACAAGTGAAATATATCCTTTTTCAAAGAAAGCAAACCAAAATGCGTAACCCTCGAACCCGAACCCGAATTAAAATTTAGGAGAATTGACATGAAGAAGACATTACTCGCGACAGCCGCCGCCGCTCTCGTCCTGACAGGATCAGCAACCGCGAGCTTTGCCGCATCGGAAACTTTTGTACTCGACCCGAACCATACCAATGTGGTCTGGCACGCAAATCATTTTGGGTTCTCCACCCCATCAGGAAAATTTGCAGACGTGTCCGGTAAAATCATGCTCGATGAAGCAGCGCCTCAAGACGCATCAGTCGAAGTTTTAGTAAAAACAGGTAGCATCGTAACAGGCATTGAAAAATTCAACGAACATTTGATGTCCAAAGACTTCTTTAATGTCGCAGAATTCCCTGAAGCAAAATTTGTCAGCAAATCCGTCGAGATGACAGGCGACAAAACTGCCAAAATCAATGGGGAATTGACCATGTTGGGGCAGACACATCCTCTAACATTGGATGCAACATTGAATCAAATCGGAGAGCACCCGTTCTCTAAAAAGAAAACAGTTGGCTTTAGCGCAACGGGGACAATCAAACGCTCTGAATACGGCATGAACTATGCTATTCCGGGCGTTTCGGACGACGTGCCTTTGACCATCGAAGTCGAAGCAAGCGTTGAATAAACGCACATAAAACGAAAATTAAGAAGAATGAAAGGACTACAAAAATGACAACAGTATCGATCGTGTATCACTCGGGCTATGGTCACACGGAAAAAGTGGCCGAAGCAGTTGGTGCAGGCGTGAAAGATGCAGGGGCAACATTGCACATGATTAAAGTTGGGGCAGACGGAAAAATTGCAGATGCAGAGTGGGAGTTACTCAACGCATCTGATGCAATTATCTTTGGAGCTCCGACCTACATGGGCTCTGTCTCCGGACCGTTCAAGATGTTTATGGACTCTACTTCTCGCGTGTGGATGAGTAGAGAATGGAAGGATAAATTAGCAGGAGGATTTTCTAATTCTCTGAGCATGAGCGGTGACAAATTGACCACATTATTTCAAATGGCAATATTGGCATCTCAGCAAGGTATGATCTGGGTTTCTCAGGCAGAGCTAAACACTAGCACCTCGGAACCTGGAAAAAGTGGCGATGCGGCAAGCATTAACCGCATCGGATCGTATTTGGGCTTAATGACGCAGGCAGATAATGTCGCGCCGCAAGATTCTCCGAATTCAGGGGATTTGAAAACCGCCGAGATGTTTGGAAAACGTATGGTTACAGCGGCAAAACGTTGGGCTGCGTAACGTTATACCGATCAGATTTCTGAGTAAAAATATGCGTAAAGTAAAGGGGGATTTGTTCCCCCTTTATCTTTGGGTGGTCTTTTCGTGGCACAAGGCATGTGCTACGGTGACGTGAATAAAAAAACAATAAGGATTTGAAATGGATAGTGACATCATCATTATCGGCGCGGGTCCTGCGGGACTTAGTTTTGCACGTATTCTGGCCGACACAGGGGTACAAATTACCCTCCTTGAAAAGCAGCCCGAAAAGATATTGGCAAAACCCGATTACGATGGTCGTGAAATTGCTTTAACGCACCTGTCTCATCGCTTGATGTCCGAAACAGGAATGTGGGGCAAGATCAGTCCCAAAGATATTTCTCTGATTAAAGATGCCAAAGTCCTGAATGGGGATCTGGATAAACCGTTATTTTTCGATCACACAAAGTCAGGGAAAGAAAATCTCGGCTTTATGATCTCAAACCATCATATCCGCCGCGCAGCCTACGAAGTCTGTAAGCCGTATAAGAACATCAAGTTGCTTACAGAAAAAGAAGTCTCCGCAGTTGAAACAAACGAGGTTGGTGGAACCGTAACATTCAAAGATGGAAAAAAACTATCTGCAAAATTGATTATCGCAGCAGATAGCCGCTTCTCAGCAACCCGCCGCATGATGGGCATTTCAACCGATATGCGCGATTTCGGACGCATGTGCATCGTCTGCAAAGTCAAACTGGACCGCGATCATGATGACACGGCCTACGAATGTTTCTTCTATGACCGTACCTTGGCAGTGTTGCCGCTCAACGGACGCTATTGCTCGGTGGTCATCACTATAGATTCAAAAGATGCCCATCTGGTTCTTGACCAATCTCCGAAAGAGTTTGGGGCAGAGTTGACCAAACGCATGGAAGGGCGCTTTGGGAATATGACGCTTGATACCAAACTGTTCCCGTATCCGCTGGTGGGGACATTTGCCGACCGTTTCTACGCCAATCGCTATGCATTGATCGGCGATGCAGCCGTAGGGATGCATCCTGTGACGGCGCACGGATTTAATTTCGGATTAAGAGGCGCGCATACACTCGCCATGGAAATCAAGAAATTCCATGATTTGGGATTGGATATTGGTTCGGAAGAGATATTAAGAAGATACAGCGAGACACACCGCGCAGCGACCTTGCCGCTATACTTGGGAACTAACGCACTGGTGGGGCTATATACAAAAACAACACCGCTTGCAAAATTGGCACGTAAAGCCTTGCTGGCTGTGGGGCAACATCTCCCGCCTGCAAAGCGGATTATTATGAACCAACTGACTGAGGCCGCATCCTAATGAAACGTATTACCGATCTGACCGAACAAGAAATTCTGGCACTTGCAATTACCAGCGAGGAAGAAGATTCCCAGATTTACATGAGCTTTGCCAACCGCTTGCGCAATGACTATCCCTCAACCGCGCAAATGTTTGAGGATATGGCCGCCGAAGAGCAAGAGCATAAAAACATGCTGCTTGACATGTTTGGCAAACGTTTCGGCGGACGTTTACCGTATATTACCCGTCAGGACGTGCGTGGATTTATGAAACGTAATCCGATCTGGCTGATGGAAAATATGCGCATTGATGAAGTGCGCCAACAGGCTGAACTGATGGAGATTGAGGCGTCTACTTATTACTCCAAAGCCGCACAACAGGCGCAAGACGTGGATATTCGAAAACTGCTGGGGGACTTGGCACTGGCCGAGCGCGGTCACGAAGCCAAAGCCATCGAGATCGAACGTAAAAATGTCTCGGACGCAGAACGTGAAGAAGAGGGTGAGATTTCAAAGCGCCTCTTCGTTTTACAAGTTGTGCAACCAGGATTGGCGGGGCTGATTGACGGCTCTGTTTCAACCCTCGCGCCTATTTTTGCCGCCGCGTTTGCTACGCATAATTCTCATGACGCGTTTCTTGTGGGGCTTGCCGCGTCCTTGGGGGCAGGGATCAGTATGGGATTAACTGAGGCAATGTCCGATGACGGCGCGATCACAGGGCGTGGAAGTCCATGGCTGCGCGGTGTTGTGTGTGGTGTCATGACAGCGATCGGCGGTCTGGGGCACACCTTGCCGTATCTGATTTCCGATTTCTGGACGGCAACACTTGTGGCCGCTGTTCTCGTCGCCATAGAGCTGATTGCCATTTCATGGATACGTTGGAAATATATGGACACGCCGATTGTTTCGGCAATGGTGCAAGTCCTTCTGGGGGGCGCACTGGTCTTGCTATCGGGTATTCTGATCGGAAGCGCATAGAGTGAAACATATTGACATATTGCGGAATGAGCATTAGACCTAAATGATATTCAAGTTTAGGGAGTAAAAATATGGCGATGACACCGAACGGTTATCCGGAACATAATCCGTTGTCTGTAAAAAGAGAACTGGCTGATTTAGCGACTAGAAATGTCGGACAAAAACTACATTTGGCATTTTGTGAAGCACGTATGGGCAAGGTGGGTGAATCATGTGCAAGCGTTTACGCAGCCGGTCAAATGGCAGCTCATGCATTAAGACGAAAAACATCTGTCGTCTTACTTGCAATGGGACAAGCACTTGATAAATAAAAAAAGCCGCTGTAAAGCGGCTTTAATTTTGTCTCGGGCTAGGATGCTTATTTCATCTTGTCCTTGAAGTAATCGAGAACCTCGCTGTTCGGGGAGATCAGCAATGTTGTATCAGGATTACCCAAAGAGTTTTTGTAAGCTTCGAGAGAACGATAGAAAGCATAGAATTTCGGGTCTTGTCCAAAGGCCTGACCATAAATCTCGATAGCTTTCTTGTCACCTTGACCGCGGGAAATCTCGGCGTCACGCTTGGCTTCCGCTAACAGAACGGTACGTTCTTTGTCGGCTTTGGAACGGATTTCAATGGAAAGCTGTTCACCTTCTGCGCGGGCTTCACGGGCTTCACGCTCACGTTCTGAACGCATCCGCTCGAATGTGGCTTGGGTGACCTGTTCAGGAAGATCAGCACGAACGATACGGACGTCCACAACTTCAATTCCGAAACGTTTGGCTTCTTCATTCACAATAGATTGAATGTTTTCCATCAGGGAATCCCGCTTTGCAGAAAGAATATCCTGCAAGGTAGCTTTACCCATGGTCGAACGCAAAGCCGAGTTAATCACTGTATGAAGGCGTTGCTGCGCTGAGTTCTCGGTATTCAAAGTCTTCAAGAACAACAGCATATCTGTAATGCGATAACGGGCAAAACTGTCAACAACCAAACGCTTCTGATCGGCAAGCAAGACTTCTTCAGACGGCGGATCAACATTCAGAATACGTTTTTCAAACGCGCGAATATTGTCGACCAACGGAACTTTGAAATGAAGACCCGGTTCGGTGATTTGAACTTTAGGATCACCGAAACGCAAGACAATCACTTGCTGACCTTCGGTTACAGTAAAGATCGCCGAGTTAATCAGGACAAAGACGAACACAACAGCTGTTAACAGCCCTAGGATTTTGACATCACTCATTCTTATCTCTCCGACATTCTCTTACTGGGCCGCAACCGCAGGAGCACTGCGGACGCTGGTTTTAGTTTCGTTTAAAGGCAGGAACGGTAAAACATTTCCGTTTTCATTGCTCATGACAACGGTCTTGGCGTTTTTCAACACCTGTTCCATGGTCTCAAGATACATACGTTCTGCGGTAACATCCTTGGCACTTTTATATGCGGAATAAACCTGATCGAAACGTTTGGCGTCCCCTGTTGCGCGGGACACAACTTCTTGTGCATACGCATCAGCATCCTGACGCAGCTTCTCGGCTTCCCCTTTGGCACGCGGGATAATATCATTACGATAGGCTTCCGCGAGGTTCTTTAACTCTTCTTTTTTCTGGCGTGCACGTTGAACTTCGTTAAACGCATCGACAACAGCCGCAGGCGGATCAACCTTTTGCAGCTGGACGTTGTTGATGGTGACACCGGCATGATATTCATCCAGCAGTTTTTGCATCAAAGCTTTGGCATCTGTCTGGATTTTGGTCCGGGCATCTGTCAAAGCAGGTTGGATGTTGGTTTGCCCGATAATCTCGCGCATGGTGCTGGCGGCAACCATCTCGATCGTGTCCTCAGGGTCGCGAATAGAATACAGATAGTCTTTCGCATCCTGAATACGCCACAACACAACAAAGTTGATGTCGACGATATTCTCGTCTCCTGTCAACATCAGGCTTTCATGCCCGCCGTTAGATGTCTTGGAAGACGGATAGTCGGAAGACGAAGAATATCCGATATGGATACGACGTTCCGTTGTAACATCAACGATCTGGACAGATTGGATAGGCCAAGGCGCGCGCCATTTGATACCGGGAACTTCATCGGTTCTGGTATATTTGCCGAAAGTCAGGACAACGCCGTTCTGGTTAGGCTGAACAAAGTAAATCCCGCTCAACATCCAAGCCGCTGCAATCAACAAAACCGCAAAAACAGCCAGTTTGCCGAATCCGAACCCGCCGGCATGGGAAGGCGGGAGCATACCGCCGAAATTCTGTCTCAGCTTATGAATCATTTGTTCGAAGTTTATATCGTCATCGGAATTCGGTCCGCGGCCCCAATCAGGGCGTTGGTTATGACCGCGTGTCCGGTCTTCGTTCTGGGGTGATCCCCACGGATTTTTACGGGGTTTTTGGTCGCGATGGTCTTCTTGATCGTCATCGTTACTATTCCAGGGCATAAAATCGGTCCTCAACTATATATTAGACAATATCTTCTAGACATTAATGCTTTTTGAGGTAAAAACAACACAGAAACGGAGTTTATCTAATGTTTTCCTTCCTCAAATCAAAAAAGCAGACCAGTCTGTCCCATGATGACGAATTACGTGAATTTATGCGCCAAACAACCGAGTTCGTTCTCAAGGACTTTGGAGGGGTCACGTTGGAGGATCTGCAAGCCACCAAAGCAGGGCAGGCCATTATTGTTTTAAATGTGGCGACAAATGTATCGGATGAAACCGCATCAACGGTTCAGAAAACGCTTCAGTCGGAAATTGAAAAATTGACGGCAATTAATAAGGCCACAATTGTTTTGACATCCGCCGAAGCCAGAAACGAAAACAAGGCTCCACAAAAAGCATCCCCCTTTGCGCCGTCAGTGATACCACAAGCACAAGCTGCTAAAGTTCCAAACGTAAAAGATATAATTGCAGTCTCATCAGGCAAAGGCGGAGTAGGGAAATCAACTGTTGCAATTAACCTTGCATTGGCAATTGCAAAGACAGGAAAAAAAGTTGGTCTTCTGGACGCAGATATTTATGGCCCGTCTATTCCCCGTCTGGCAGGAGTACCAACAGCAAAAGCCGAGAAGGATACAGAGGACTGACGACTGGCCCCGATCGAAGCGCATGGCCTTAAGTTAATGTCGATGGGCTTCCTAGTGGATGAAAGCGCACCGATGATCTGGCGTGGGCCGATGGTGCAATCCGCACTTCTTCAAATGGTCCGCGATGTCGCGTGGGACGGGCTTGATGTTCTTGTCATTGATATGCCGCCGGGAACAGGGGATATTCATCTGACATTGGCGCAACGCGTACCGCTGTCAGGCGGAGTAGTTGTCTCGACCCCACAAGACATTGCGTTGATTGACGCGCGAAAAGGGCTTGAGATGTTCCGCAAAGTCGCCGTGCCTGTATTGGGAATTGTCGAAAACATGTCTTATTATTGTTGCCCGAACTGTGGGCACCGTGAAGACATCTTCGGACATGGCGGCGCAAAAACAGAATCGGAAAAACTGGGTGTGCCGTTCTTGGGCGAAATTCCGCTTCACAGCAAAATTCGGGAACTCTCTGATTTGGGAAAACCAATCGTCATCGCGGACCCTGATAGCGAGCAGGCAAAAGTTTATTGTACGCTGGCGGAAACTGTCTTGAAAAATATAGATCAAGCGCAGAAACCTGCACCGCGTATTTCAATGGAAGACTAGATAAATGGATTTGATTATCTTTGATAATGACGGAACACTCTCTGATTCCGAATTAATGAACTGTACCGTGACATCCGATATTCTGACGTCTTACGGGTTCGAAAAATATACACCTGAATATTGCGTGCGCGAACTGGCTGGAAAATCGATGCCAATCGTCAAGGAAACGATTGAACAGGAATACAACACAACATTGCCTGAAAATTTTATTCAGGAGTTTATAGATCAGGTCACCAGACAGATTCCGCAAAAACTTCAACCGGTTGACGGGGCTATTGCAGCTGTCAAGGAACTGGCGAAGTCTTATAAAATATGTGTGGCCTCGAACGGTGAACCTGAGAATGTCGAAGCCTGCATTGAAAAAATCGGATTAATGCCGGTCTTCGGACGGGACAAAGTGTTTACCAAGTCACTTGTCGCGAGAGGGAAGCCATCTCCTGATCTCTTTTTATATGCTGCCAATCGCATGGAAACGACTCCGGATCGGGCAATTGTGATTGAAGATACTGTCTCCGGTGTGCGTGCTGGTGTCGCAGCGGGCATGCATGTCTTGGGGATAACGGCTGTATCTCACCATCCGGAAGAGACAGCCAAATCATTGCTAAGCCTTGGTGCTAAAAGGGTTTTTTCGAATTGGCCGGAAATAACTGATTACATAAAAACGTCCTGTGGATAAGTAAATCTATTCGCACTTGCAAATTGGAAAAAGGGCGTTTATGTTCCAACCGTTCTGAAAATGAAATGTTTAACAATACTTACGGGAACTGAAAATTATGAGCGATATTGCAGACCGCGTTAAAAAAATCGTCGTTGAGCACCTTAGCGTTGACGAGAGCAAAGTAACAGAAGGCGCTAGCTTCATTGACGATCTGGGAGCTGACTCCTTGGATACGGTTGAGCTGGTTATGGCTTTCGAAGAAGAATTCAACATCGAAATTCCTGATGATGCAGCAGAAAAGATCCAAACATTTGGTGACGCTGTTAGCTTCATTAGCCAGAAAGCTGCCTAATTTCGATGCAGTGATTTTAAAGGGCCGTTTTCGCCATGGATTTAATGTCTTGGCGCGGCCCTTTTCTTTTGTTTTAATGCGGTAAATTCTGAATAAATCCGAGACTTAGAAAAAATGATGAAACGCGTAGTAATTACTGGAATGGGAATTGTCTCTCCGCTCGGCGTGGGACTGGACAAAAACTGGGCTGCTTTGACTTCAGGAAAAAGCGGTATTCGCAAAATCACACGTTTTGACGTGTCCGATATGTCCTCGCAGATTGCGGGTCTTGTGCCATATCAGAATGAAGGATTTGAAGACGGTTTTAACGCAGACAACGCGATGCCGCCGAAAGAGCAAAAGAAAGTCGATACATTTATTCTCTATGGAATTATGGCGGCTGACGAAGCTGTGGCTGACTCAGGTTGGGCGCCGCAAACAGATGAAGAGCGTGAACGCACAGGCGTCATGATTGGCTCAGGCATCGGTGGCTTGCAAAGTATCTACGAAACATCCGAAACATTGATTCAAAAAGGCCCGCGCCGCGTATCTCCATTCGCAGTTCCTGCAATGCTGATTAACTTGGCATCCGGTCACGTCTCTATTAAGCACGGCTTTAAAGGCCCGAACCATTCTGTTGTAACAGCTTGCGCGACGGGTTCTCACGCGATTGGGGATGCTGCCCGTCTCATCGCTTTGGGTGATGCCGATGTGATGGTGGCAGGCGGAGCAGAAGCAGCCGTCAACCGTTTGGGTGTAGCATCCTTTGCGGCATGCCGCGCACTCTCGACTTCTTATAATGATAACCCTGAAGCAGCCTCACGTCCGTTCGACGAAGGTCGTGACGGATTTGTCATCGCCGAAGGTTCCGGTATCGTGGTTCTGGAAGAATTGGAGCACGCGAAGAAACGCGGTGCGAAAATTTATGCGGAAGTAATCGGCTATGGTCTTTCAGGTGACGCCTATCACATCACCTCTCCGGCAGAAGACGGCGATGGTGGATTCCGCGCAATGAAAGCTGCTCTGAAACGTGCAGAAATCAATCCGGAAGACATCGACTATATCAACGCCCACGGAACATCGACCCCGATGGGTGATGGTATCGAATGTGGCGCAGTCAAACGCCTTTTTGCCAACGCATTGGATAAAGTTTCCATGTCCTCGACCAAGTCGGCGATCGGACACTTGTTAGGCGCGGCTGGTGCAGTCGAAGCCATTTATACAATCAAGGCTATGAATACAGGTATTCTGCCACCGACACTCAATCTTGAGAACGTGTCAGAGCCATGTAAAGGAATTGATCTTGTTCCGAAAGTCGCAAAAGAAAAGAAAGTTAAATTGGCACTGTCCAACTCTTTCGGCTTTGGCGGCACCAATGCGTCTCTGGTTCTAAAAGCTTACGAGTAATAAGATATGAAATATGTGCTCTATCTGTTGCTGCTGGCAATAACGATTGCCGCAGCACTCTCGGCCTATTCAGTTTATCTCTACGGACAAACCGGACCGTTTGATAGTGCGCAATCATTCCAGATCGAAAAAGGCAGCGGTGCACGCGGCATTGCAAGCCAACTCAAAGCTAAAAACCTGATCTCAAACGAACTTGTATTTTTGGCAACGCTCAAACTCAAAGGGCAGAGCGCGACGCTCAAAGCCGGAGAATATGAGATTCCCCCACATGCCACAATTGCCGACATTCAGAACCAATTGATCGAAGGCCGTGTTGTTCAACGCAAATTTACCATTCCCGAGGGCCGCACCAGTTTTGAAATTGTCGGCATTTTAAACGCAACCGAAGGCCTGAGTGGTGAGATCAAAAATATTCCCACAGAAGGAACATTACTGCCCGATACATATCACTTCACATTGGATGAACCGCGCATCGAAAAAATCAATCAGATGCAGCAAGCCATGAATGATGTGAAAACGGAACTCTGGGAAAGCCGTCAAAAAGATTTGCCGTTCACAACGTGGGAAGAAGCGGTAACGCTTGCCTCTATCGTTGAAAAAGAAACAGGCGTGGCCCATGAACGCAAAACCATTGCTGGGGTCTTTATCAACCGCTTGCGGCAAGGAATTGCCCTGCAATCTGATCCGACTGTCATTTATGCGATCACCAAGGGAGCGCACAAAAATGAAGGGAAGGGACCACTGGGGCGCCGCTTATTGCTCAAAGACCTGCAAATAGACTCACCCTATAATACCTACAAGAACGCAGGTCTGCCTCCTGGCCCCATCGCCAACCCGGGAAAAGACGCCATAGAGGCCGTTCTAAACCCCGAGAAGAACGACTTTATCTATTTCGTGGCTGACGGCACAGGCGGGCACGTATTCGCCAAAACCTTGGCCGAGCACAATAAAAACGTGGCGGAGTGGCGTAAGTTAAGGAATTTAAACGGAAAATGATGGATTTCTTGGCAGACCTTGTATACAAATACAAAGGTATTTAGGAAAATAACAGCATGTCCTCCTTAAAAAGACTGGTTATTCTTGATCTGGATAACACCCTGTTTGATGCTCTGGGCCGCTGGGCCAGCTGCACGAAGAAGTTGGTTCAAGAATTCTCCGCAGTCAACAACATCCCGCAAGATACGGTCCATAGGTTGATCAAGGAAGCTCACGGGCAGCATCGTTTTAATGATGGCGCAGCATTGGTGGATGCCATGATCGAATCCGATCCTGCAATCATGGAGGGGCAAAGAAATCTCTCTGCGGAATGGCAACTCGCTAATCGTCGCGTAGCCTCGAACTGGCATGAAAACAGTCAGGACATGTCGTGGATGTATCGCGGCGTCATAGAAAGTTTAAAATTCTGGAAGCAACAGGGCGTCAAAGTCGTCATTGAAACGGATTGTGAAGTTGTTGCGGTTCACCGCAATCTTTATCTTTTGGGAAAAGAAGCCGAGCGCCGTGGGCAACTTGAAGCGGCCTCGTATATCGCCGACCTGATCGACGAAATTTATTGTCAGCCTGCAATTGCTGAATCTGCCATATATTTTTCGGATGTTGAAAGTGAAGCCCGAGAAATTCTTGCCGCCAAAACACATATATGGGATGACCGTCACTATAAACCCCATGCCGATCATGCAGAAACCATTCTCCAGCGCACAGGCATGGCTGCGAATGAAACACTCTATATTGGGGACAGTTATAAAGACGGGGCAGAAGCTGCGTCGATCTCACCGCAGATAGATTTTATATGGGCTAAATACGGGGCGCAGGTCACACAGGAAACACTGGATCTATATGAACGTGTCGGAAGCAAAAGCTTTACCTACGGCGAAGGCAGTGTGATGGCTGCCATGCAGGAACGGGGCATCCACCCGCGCATCACGCTCACGAACGGCCTGAACGACGTCTTACCGCATTTCACATGGGTCGATAAAGCAAGACAAGTTCCTGTGCTGAATCAACCGTAAACTGTATATAGTTGTTTATTGAAGAGCAGGTTTTGTGTATAAATTTCTTTGAGAAGAAGGCTATACATAGATCTTTGTTTAAAATAATAGGTAGGAAATGAAATATAATGAAAAAATTATAAATTCAATATCAGAGTTTATTAATGTTGTGGGGGAAACGGATGTTTTTGGGGCTACGAAACCAATTTGGTATAGAGGGCAAGCCGATAAAGATTGGAAACTTCTGCCTAAGCTCCTGAGGAGTACTGATCAGCTTGCTAAAGAACGATATCTCATCAGCAAGTTTAAGCAAAATGCTTCCTATGTATTAGATCGCTCTCCAGCTAGCGAATTTGAATGGTTATTCTTAATGCAACATTATGGGATTTCTACACGGCTCCTGGATTGGTCGGAAAGCCCACTTCCTGCATTATATTTTGCAGTTGAGAACGAGGAGCAGTGGGATAAAGATGGGGTTCTCTGGTGTTTGCTACCGTGCGAATTAAATTTAAAAAGTCATTACTCCGAGGAAGGGTTTGAAGAAGGCATACCATCATTTGACGAGAAGCAGCTAGAAACATACCAGCCTTCAAGTATATCTGCAGAGAGAAGCTCTAAGTTATTTCCAATGGCTGCAATTGCTACCAGAAATAGTCATCGAATGGTTGCTCAGCAAGGAGTATTTACGATATCTCATAGATACGCGGAATGTATGTCAAACATAGATGGGGGAAGTTTTTTATGGAGATATGTTATTCCGGCAGCAAGTAAGAAAAAAATTCTATTTGAACTAAATATGTTAGGGATCACCAAATTCCAATTATTCCCAGAACTTCAAAATATAACAAATTTATAGGGGCTCGTATGTCAAGATTATCAACATACCCGATGCAAAACAGTGCTATCCTGCGCATTAATGCAGAAAAAGATTATATAAATATCGACCCTGAGTATCAGAGGGAGGGTGGAGTTTGGGGATTAGAGAAGCGTCAACTATTAATCGACTCTATTTTGAATGACTATGATATCCCCAAAATCTATTTTCATGTTTTGGTTGAAAATTCAAATTATAAATATGCTGTTATTGATGGTCGTCAAAGGCTTGAGGCTATATGGGGCTTTATAGAGGATAAGTTTCCTTTGGCCTCAGAATTTGTTTTTCAGGCTGATGAAAAAGTGAAAGCTGGGGGGCTAAAATACTCTGAG
>QKCR01000008.1 GCA_003245575.1 Alphaproteobacteria bacterium
ATACTTTTGGAAAATTATCAACCCAAAGTACAAGCGAGATCAAAAAGCAGGGATTGAATTTCAAAATTCCTTTTATTCAAACAGTAAGACGTATGCCGGTGGGCCAACAGGAAAAGATCCTTCCACAGGTAAACGTTTACACCAGAGACTCTCAGGACTTTGATGCGACGATCCAATATGTTTATCGAGTACCGGAAGATAAGATTGTCGATATTGCGAAAAGCATTCCCGATAACGAGCAAGTCTGGTCGATGGTAGAAAACAACGTTCTTCAAGCCTTGAAAGACAGTATGGGGAAACGTGAAGCAACAGACATACCATCAGAACGTAATGATGCACTGGCAAGCGCAAGAAAGACCGCAAATGAGCTGGTTAGTAGCGCCATTGGTGTGGAAATTACAGGAATGACGATGCCGAATTTTGAATTTAACAACAAGTTCAAGAACTCGATTGCCGAAGCCTCTCAAATGAAAGCCGAAGCAGAGCGTGCGCGTCAAGCTGTTGAGAAAACCAAAGCTGAAGCAGATAGTGTCGCCGCAAAAGCAGCGGGTGATGCACGAGCCAAGCGTGAGTTGGCAGATGCCGATCTCTATGTCTCCCAGAAAAATGCAGAAGCCCAAAAGGCCCTTATCAATGTCGTTGGTAAGGAAAACCTATCAGCTTACTGGTTCAAGGAGACCTGGAATGGCGAATTGCCGAAGGCAGTCGGAGGTTCAAACGTAAATGTAATGGATATGAGCGCTGTTGTTGGAACGGCTATGCCGAAGGCCCCAGCCGTAAATTAATATAAGTATTACTCCGGAAGAGCCCTAATTCAGGGCTCTTTTTTATTGAAATGGGGAGAAATGCTGATAAGGTCTGAAGTACAGGAATTTAGGAGCTATAGATGCATTGCCCATTTTGTGGATGTGAAGAAACTCAAGTAAAAGATTCCCGCCCAAGTGAGGACGGGACATCTATTCGTCGTCGTCGGGCGTGTCCTGACTGTGGCGCCCGCTTCACAACCTTCGAACGCATTCAGCTCAAAGAAATCACGGTTATTAAAGCGCGTGATAAACAGCAACCATTCGACCGTGAGAAAATCATCAAGTCTATGGAAGTAGCTTTGCGTAAACGCCCTGTAACAGACGAACATGTGGAACGTGCAGTTAATGGTATCGTTCGTCAATTGGAAGTTGCTGGAGAGACCGAAGTGACTTCACGTCAAATCGGAGAGCTGGTCATGCAAGCTCTAATGGAGCTAGATGTCATCGGCTACATTCGCTATGCATCAGTCTATAAAGACTTCAGTAAACCGGAAGACTTCAAGAACTTTGTTAAAACACTCGATCAGTTGATCTAATTGTTGCGGGAGAATTGCCCCATGCAAGGCCCGTCACATTTGTTTTCATTTCCGATAGATTTTTCTGCACCTGACGTGGCGGCTGTAATCTGCCGTAAAGTGGGTGCAATATGGTTCGACAGTGCACGTCCCGCGCATCCACAAAATAGATATAGCTACATCCTCGTCCCAAGTAAAAATCCTGCGAGCGGTTCAGAATTAAAAAAAATGGATGGGCTCCCGCCATTTCAGGGAGGGTGGGCAGGATACTGGGGATATGATTTGGCGAGGGACTTAGAAAAGATACCGGACCTTCATGAGAATAAAGACCAGTTACCAGATAAGTACGTAAATTATTACTCTAGCCTATTTGCATTTGACCACAGACTGGGAAAAGGGTGGTACATTACACGTGCGGCAACTCTTCTTGAGGCGCAGGCGGAATTCGACAAGATTGCCCAAGAAATTTTATCGTCAAAAAATGGAGATTTATACCTTCCGCCAAGAATAAATTGGCAAAGTAATTTTTCTCAAACCGAATATAAAAGTTCGGTAAAAAATATCATCGAGCATATTTTAGCTGGAGATATTTTTCAGGCAAACCTCTCACGAAGAATAGAGGGGGATGTGCCAGTTGATTTTGATCCATTGCAGCATTATTTGCATCTAAGGCAAGTTAATCCAGCCCCCTATGCGGCATATATCAATGCAGGCGAATTTCAAGTTCTCTCGTCGTCACCTGAATCATTCCTAAGTCTTTCAGAGGATGGTGTCCTTGTTACAAGACCAATTAAGGGAACTTCTCCGGAAGTTGTTGAAAAAGACTTTCCGGACAGCGAGAAAGATCACGCCGAAAACATTATGATAGTTGATCTGATGCGCAATGATCTCTCTAAAATTTGTGAAGATCAATCGGTGGAGGTCACGTCCCTGTGCCATGCAGAAATTTTTGAAGGCTTGGTGCATTTGGTGTCTGAAATCAAGGGAAAGTTGAGAGGCGGTATCAGTGCCGAGCAAGCTCTTATGGCCTGCTTTCCGGGTGGGTCAATTACGGGTGCACCGAAAATAGAATCCATGAAAATTATAGAGCAGCAGGAACACGCAAGGCGAGGTCCATATTGTGGTGCTATAGGTTGGATTTCAGACTTTGGGAGTATGGAGACAAATATCGCGATTAGAACCTTAATCTGTAAGGGGAATAAAATCTGGTTTAACGTCGGGGGAGGGATTACAGCCCTTTCAGATCCTCTTTTGGAATATGAGGAAACAAACATCAAAGCAAAAGCTATCCTAGGGAGCTTTGCGCAATGATTGTTGTCATAGATAATTACGATTCATTTGTTCACAATTTGGCGAGATACGTCCGACTGACCGGAAAGGAAACCGAGGTTATTCGAAATGATGCCGCATCTATAGAACATATATTTCGCATGAATCCCGAGGCGCTTATAATTTCTCCCGGCCCATGCGCACCTAAAGAAGCAGGTATATCTGAAAGCCTGATTAAGGAAGCACCAATAGACATGCCTATTTTGGGTGTGTGTTTGGGGCATCAGGCAATTGGTGAAGTGTTTGGCGCAAAAGTAACTCAGGCCAAGAACCCGATGCATGGACGCCCCAGTTTAATTCATCATACTGGCGATCTTTTGTTTCAGAATATCCCGAATACATTTAAAGCAGGAAGATACCATTCTTTGGCAATCACAAATCTCGAGAATGCACCACTAGATATAATAGCCTATACGGACGATGGGGAGGTCATGGCGATCAAACATAAATCGCGGCCGATATATGGGGTGCAATTTCATCCTGAATCTGTTCTGACGGAAAATGGCCAAACACTCATAAATAACTTTATCGGAGCAATTCTATGATCTGGATTAACGGCACATACACGGAAAATGAGTGCGCGCTCTCTGTTTACGATAAATCAAATCTTGGAATGAGCGTCTTTACAACGGCTCTCGCCAGAGAAGGTAAAATCGAGAACTGGACAGAGCACCTGGCAAGGGTAAGGATACATGCAAAACTTATGGGTTTGGATTGCCCGTATAGCGATCTGCAATTAACAGAAGTTGCGCAAGGTTTAGTATCAGAAAAAAAATTTCATTTTTCAGCAGTTCGCATTCAGATTTCTGCAGGGTGTGGTGCGCGAGGACTTGAGTATCCTGAGAATGTGACGGTCATTGTGACATGCACAAAATCTGGAAATCCAGATGAGGTTCTGCCGGTGGCTGTCTGGCTGGAAACAGAATACAGAAGGAATGAAACTGATCCCACATCGCGCATCAAATCCGGAAATTACGGTGCAAGTGCCTTGATAAGAAAACAGGCTAAGCAACGAGGATATGATGATGTTATTTTTCTCAATACAAAAGGGCAGGTTACCTGTGCGTCGACATCTAATCTCATTCTTGAGATAAACGGGGGGCTGATAACGCCCCCATTGGAAGATGGTGTTATGGATGGGATCTCACGTGCTGAACTGATTAAGAGCTATGTCGTGTCGGAGCAATCTGTATCAGAGCAGGACTTGAAGGAGGCAGAATATATCTGGTTGGTAAATTCCTTCGGCACGCGTCCTGTTCTAAAGATCAGTGAAGTTTTAAAAGAGACTAAGCCGCTTGCGCCTTCTTAAGGGAAAGGGTCATTCTCAAGTCAACGCGCCCTTGTCCGTACTTTTCAATATCGTGGTCCGTCATAGGAATAGGGGTGAACCCTAGTTTTTTGTACAATCTCACTGCGGGTGCTAATTTACCTGAATGGGTCAATAAGGTAATGTTTTCTGCTCCCATTCGTCGTGCCTTCTCGATACCGGCTTCAACCATTTTGCGCCCGATACCATGACCGCGATAGCGAGGATCAACTCCCATTTTACAAAGTTCAAAAGACGTTTCGTCTTCAGGGTAGAGTGCCGCTGTACCGACAGCTTGCCCGTTCATAAAGGCAAAAAAGACAGTCCCGCCTTTCTCGATGATGTATTTCCTCGGGTCAGAAAATACATTGTGATCGAACTCTTGCAAAACAAAGGACTTCTCGAGCCATTCAAGATTCAGCTGACAAAACTTTTCTCTTAGGTCATCTGTGTAATCTATGATTTCAATGTGATCGTATGACTCCAGAGAACTCATTTCCTTGGCGACATCTTGCCTTAGTGTCCCCGCGCCGAAAAGAGAGGCTTCAAGATTGCCGAGCTCTTGAAAAATTTTGCGCTCTTGATCCCCAAGCAGTCTGGCGAAGGCAATATCCAAAGATTTCCAAATAGGCTGCATTTTATCGATAAGTGCAATGCCCTGGGCTGAGAGGGCCATGTACTTACTGCGGGCATCATTGGGATCAACAGTCATCTCAATGAGGCCGGACTTTTGAAGGTATTTAGCTTTTTGACTGATATAAGAGTGAGAGGTCCCGAGTTTGATCTCCGCATCTCGTAAACTTTGTGGACCATATTTCTCCAGAAGTGACAGAAGGGGAAAGCTGCTGGCTTCAAAATTTATGCCATTGGCCTTATAAATCGCATTCACTTCTGTAATCA